>JANYEU010000215.1 GCA_025362915.1 Chitinophagaceae bacterium
TTCATTCATCTCCCCCAAAGCTAACACCATCGAGGGTGCATACTTCTTACGCCAATCTGACAGCAGCTTAAACCCAGATATTGGATTGAAATTAAAGCGTTTGATAGCCTCACCCGGGCTCATTCTACCCTCCGCTAATTCTCGTACCAACCACCTGCGAAAACTCGGTTCATAAACCCCTAATTTACCATCAGATTCAAAACGCTCAGACACCTTGACCGTGTATACATTGCCAACTTTTGATGCTTCCATCTGCTCATTTTTTGCCCATTTTGCTGACAAGCTATTTCAGGAGATGACAATGGCTATACTATATTTGAGATATTTAGTTGGATTTAGCTGTTTTTATACTCGGAGTGGAATAAGATTTTTATATATGGAAGGCATTTTACAAGAGGAATACTGGAATTATTACACAAGTACCATAACATTCCTATTAAAACTTTCTTCTAACGAAATAAGGGTTTCAGTCCGCTCTATTCCTTTTATTTTCTGCAATTCGTCATGTAAAACAAACCTTAATTGTGCAATATCCTTACACATAATCTCGGCAAACATGCTATAGTTGCCAGTAGTATAATTTACCCTCACCACATGAGGGATTTTCTTTAACTCCTTGGCCACATCATCGTACATAGAACTCTTTTCCAGATAAATACCTATAAAGGCAATCACATCATAGCCTAACGAGCGTAAATCTATCGTTAACCTTTTTCCTGTTATAACCTTCAGTTCCTCCAGCTTTTTTGTGCGTACATGAATGGTTCCACCAGATACAAAAAGCTTTTTTCCTAACTCCATATAAGATATCTCTGCATTATTCATCATTTCTTGAATGATTTGTAAATCAAGCCTGTCTAGCAGATGTTTTGTTGCATTTTTTGTATTCATATTAGATGTTTTTTATCATATCAGCTAAAATAATGAATTTTTTCTAAACTTTATAAAAAAAGGTTGAATTATTTGCAATCAATCAAGTGATATTCCCTAATATTGCACTCTCAAATTGAAAAATGTGAGAACAGTTCTTAATACTGTGGGGTGATGAAACTTTTGGCAGACATGCCCTCTTGTCTCGGGGGTGAGGATTACGGGATAAACATAGCATAGAGCCGGCTTGTAGCAATACTTACTCGACCAGGGTGGACCACTGAACTTTGTACTATCGCTAACTGCCTCGTGGAGGTTCGACCCCTCCCCCTACAGCTACTTACTAAAGCGAAACTCTTTATCAATAAGGGTTTCGCTTTTTTTATGGATTAATTTTAAAGAGGTAATTAAAAGATTAAAATATACATAATGAAAGAGATTTTAAGAGATAGTATTATCAAGGAATTGAGGTTGATTAAAAGATTGTCAACAAAAATTCCTGTTGGTCAGGAACAATTTAGGCCAAAAGAGGGTGTAAGAAGCATTATAGAACTACTCCAATACCTAAGTGGTTGCGGCACGGGAATGCTAAAGTTTTGGTACAGCGATGAAACAGAACCACGCCCTTTTTTGATGAAATTAAGAGAGTCAGCACCCATTGTAACCTTGGAAAACGCAGAAATAATCTTTGAAAATGAGATAGCTCTTGTAAATGAACTGTTTGATAAGATGACAGAAGAGGATTTGACCTCGAAAGAGGTAACTTATCCTTGGGGTGCAAAAGATTTATTAGGTGTTGCCATTATAGAAACCAGTATTAAGTGGCTTACAGGCTACAAGATGCAGTTATTCCTGTCTATAAAAATGGTTTCGGAAGAAGCGTTGACTACGCCAGATTTATGGAGGAAAACAGAGTAAAGGATACAATTGGTTTAATAATAAAAAGAGACTGCTTAGTAATAGGAAGTCTCTTTTTTATTTATTACAAATCCATTTGGGAGCGATTATAATACCTTATTATGGCTTTCTGTTACTTGAACCAATTGATTCTCTCCTGTTGTAATATTGTCCAATGAATAACTTTCAACCACATCAACGGTCATTTCATCAAGAATATCCACTACGTTTCTGTAGTTGCTTCCATCGGTAGGTTTTATTATTACGTACATATACTTTGGGTCGGTACTTCTTTTTTTCTTGATGATGATATCCCTGATTTCTTTAAAAGAAGAAGCTTTAAAGTTTGAGCCATTTGACAATAACTCACCTTCGTAATAGTAAATGCTATTGCTTGCACCTAACAGAATTGTAAGTGCGCCAGAGCCTCTTATATCTGTTTGTTTCCCATCATGTGGCATATCTAATTCCAATGCCGTTTGTTGACACATGGTAGTCGTGAAAATGAAGAAAGTAATCAATAGAAATCCCAGATCGACCATTGGTGTAAGGTCAACCCTTGTAGATTTCTTTGTGCTTTTTCTGCCTGCTCTTTTTGTTTCATTTGTGGATGCTATTTCTGCCATAAAATTGTTTATAGTGAGATACAGGATTGCCAGCTTTCCATAAATGCCTTGGTAATTGTACTAATCTCTTCTATATTCAAACGTTGGTATTAATCTCAATTGTTCATTGCAACAAAACCATTATGCATCAGGTTCATTTTCTTTTAAGTCTTGCAAAGCCTTTTCTATTGTTGGGTAATAAAAGCTAAAGCCTGTAGATAGTATCTTGCTATTGCTTACAGTAGCACTCTTTAAAACTTCTACACTCATTTCCCCTAAAATTATTTTCAACAAGAAAGCTGGTACATGTAATGCCTTATATGATTTTCCTCTTTGTATTTTTGCTAGTGCTATAGTCAATTCTTCATTTGTTACGGGGCTACTTGCTACTGCATTGTAAACGCCACTTATTTCCTTGGTTTCTATTGCGTAGGCAAACATCCTACATAAATCTTCTACATGTATCCAACTGACAACTTGTTTTCCATTGCCCAATATTGCTGCAATGCCACTTCTTAGTGGTTTCTTAAACTCTACCAAAGCACCACCATTATTGCTTAATACTATTCCTATACGCAGCTTTACCAATCTCTTTCCTAGCAAGCTAAGCGGTTCTATACTTTCTTCCCAAAGCCGACAGGTTTCTCCCAAATATTGGGTATCGGCAGGGTTGTTTTCCGTAAATCCTTTCTCCAAACTTATTGCTGTGTCTGCACCATACCAACCAATGGCAGAAGCATTTACCACACATTTAATTTTGTTGGGTATTGTTTGCAATGCCTTCACCATCAGACTGCCACTCTTTATTCTGCTTTCCACTATTTCTTTTTTTCTTGCGGCAGTCCATCGTTTATCTGCCACACCAGCTCCTGCCAAATTTATGATATAGTCAGCCCTTTCTATTGCTTCCCTATCTATTGTTTGGTTTTCTATATCCCATACTGCATAGCTAATGCTTGCATGACGTCTTGCCATCACTTTATTTCTACTTACTATGATTACATCATATCCTTTCAATACCAATAATTCTGTCAAATGCTTTCCCACCATTCCAGTGCCTCCGGTAATCAATACTGTTTCCATAATGTAAAAATAGATAAAGAGTAAGATGCAATCTCTATTAATAAATGCACAGATGTCTGTTAAATCCTTAATATACTCCTAAATGCACCCTTTAAATAAATGATATTACCATTTTTTTTGCTACTTGTTGATTCTGTATCAAATCTTATTACTATTTTTACCACATATTATTTGTTTCTCATGAAAAAAATATACTTCATCATTCTTTTATCGGTCTTCACACTCGGCACAAAAGCGTCCGTGAGTGGTACTGTTAATGGTGATGGTAGTGGTAGTATCAAGATAACCCGTTTTTATCCAAACCCAGCCAGTTCGTTCATCAATTTTGAATTTAAGAACATCAGCGAACCTTGCTCCATTCAGATTTACAATTTTCTTGGTAAAAAAGTATATACCCAAGTAATAACAGGTAATAAAATAACTATCCCTCTTGATAACCTTTACAGAGGATTATATATCTATCAATTAAAAGATGCCTTTGGTAATACAGAGGAGAGTGGTAAATTTCAGATAGTTAGATAATCCTTCTCAATATCTTTCCAAAACAATAATTATAATCTTCTTTAATCTAGATTCCTTTCACAACAGTTAAGGCATTCGTTGCTATTTCAGTTACATTCTGGTTTTCCATACATTTAAAATGCTTTTTAGGGCAAGTGTTAGTGCCAAAGTTGCTACATGGCTGACAGGAAAGCTTCGGTACAATATAATTTTTGTATAAGGTATTTACTTGTATGCCCAAATCGTTGGTATAATAATAAGGTTTCACATCCAGCTTGGGAGATGTGCC
>JANYEU010000059.1 GCA_025362915.1 Chitinophagaceae bacterium
CTTTTAACACAGATGAAACGTTGGTAATAGACCCGGACAAATTATCTTATCCGGCAAATAAGGAAGAACGTGCTGAAAGATGGCGCAAGCGTTTAAAATATTTAGTATTGGAGAGATATGTTGACCTACTGGAACAAAGAAGCAAGAGCAAGGTGGACAGCATTACCAAAAGAACAGATGCCGAACTGGAAGCAGACGCACGCGGTAAGGTATTGAAAAATACAGACAGGATGTATGACCGCATCAAGGCACGCCTTACAAGGGATGAGCGTTTCAATATGTTTGTAAATGTTATTACCAATCTGATGGATCCACACACTGATTATTTTCCTCCGGTAGAAAAGAGGGCTTTTGATGAGCAGATGAGTGGTCGCTTTTATGGTATAGGTGCACAACTACAGGAACAGGATGGAAATATAAAGATAATGAGCCTGATACCGGGTGGACCGGCATGGAAGAGTGGCGAAATAATGGTGAATGATATCATTGTAAAAGTGGGGCAGGGTGATAAGGAAGAATTGGTGGATATAACAGGTTTTGATGTATCGGATGCGGTAAAACTTATTAGAGGAAATAAGGGAACGAATGTAAGACTTACTCTTAAAAAGAGTGATGGCACATATAAGACAATCACTTTACAAAGGGATGAAATAGTACAGGATGAAACTTTTGCAAGAAGTGTGGTTGTGAATGATGGAGATAAGAAGATTGGGGTAATATCATTGCCTGAGTTTTACGCTGACTTTGAGCATCCGACAGGAGCAAAATGTAGTGAAGATGTGGCAAAGGAAATTATTAAGCTAAAAGATGCCAAAGTAGATGGTATTATCATGGATTTGCGCTTTAATGGTGGTGGCTCATTGTACGAAGTGATTCAGATGGTGGGGTTATTTATAAAAGATGGCCCTGTGGTTCAGGTAAAAGATAGAGATGGAAAAATTGTAGTGATGGATGACAAAGATCCTTCTGTTTTATACGATGGGCCACTTGCCGTAATGGTAAATGAAACAAGTGCCAGTGCCAGTGAAATATTTGCTGCCGCCATACAGGATTATAAAAGAGGGGTTATTGTGGGTAGTACCTCTACGTATGGAAAGGGAACAGTACAACGTAATATTCCACTTGGCAAACCATTGGATTTCTTTTCCGGTCGTACCGAATTTGGTGCTGTAAAGCTTACTTTCCAGAAATTTTACAGGGTCAATGGTGGTTCTACACAATTAAAGGGTGTTAGTTCTGATGTTGTATTGCCTGATCCTTATGATTATATAAAAATTAGGGAAAAGGATAATCCAAGTGCCTTGCAATGGGATGAGATCAAAAAAGCGAATGCGGATATTTATACGGGTTATCAAAGTGTAATAAAGAAAGAAAACGAAAGAATACAAGCAAATCCAGCTTTGGGTATAATAAAATCTAACACAGACTGGTTAGGTCGCAATGTTGATGCTCCTGTAAACCTGCAATTAGATAAATACAAAGAACAGCAGACTAAATTAAAAAACACTGTCAATCAAAACAATTCCCTTTCCAAATTAACAAAAGAAATGGACATGGAAGTATTGAAACCTGATTATGACAAGTTTTATAACAATCCTGATAAACAAAAAGGAGAAAGATATAAGGCTTGGATGAAGGGATTAAAATCAGATTTATATATCAATGAAACAGTTAAGATTGTATCGGATATGAGTAAGTTGCAAAATCCACTTGCTTATATAAGGTAGGGTCTGCATTATATTTTAGTACCAAAAAACACAATGAGATCTTCATTGTGTTTTTTGGGTTTTAAAAGGCAACTTTGAAACTAAATTCACTTATTATACCTATATATTAATTAAAATTAAAAGAAAAATACCTAAAATCAACCAAAATGTAACACATTCGCTCATCAATTTGCGATTTATAAACCGTTTGTTTATCAAATTACCATAGATTTGTCGTCTATAGACAGCTTATGAAGGTATTGCAGATGGTAGATACGAAAAGTCAGTATCTGAAGATTAAAGAAGAGGTAGATGCAGCAATCCAGGAAGTATTGGACAGTGCAGCATATATTGGAGGTAAGGCCGTGCAAAATTTCTCTACAGCCCTCAAAAATTATATCGGCAGCAAACATACCATCACCTGCGCCAATGGCACAGATGCCTTGCAAATTTCCATGATGGCTGTAGAGAAATTTTGCACGGCCTTACCTCCAATATATGCTGCACTGTCCAATACTTCCTGGATTGC
>JANYEU010000060.1 GCA_025362915.1 Chitinophagaceae bacterium
TGCGTTTTTACCGCCTCATAATCAAACCTAAATGACGTGTCTTTTTTATCTCTCATAATTTATCCTGTTAAAGGTCTAATTTTATTTTGACCTTGACACAGTTTAAATTACACCCTCAACAAAGCGAAGCCTTCCTTTGTAACTAAACGGAATTTTATTTATATCCTGTAAAGTACTTGCAGTGTTTCGATGGCTTTCTGTTCCAATACAATATGTTTACCTGCAGTTAATTGGGCAATGATAGTTTCATCATAATGTCTGATGGTAAGCAATTCAAGTCCCTTTTCTATCTGCACATCAAAAATAACAGAAGCGGCAGAAGCCAATTGATCCACCTTATCCTGTCTGTCATCCACACAAAGCTGTAGGCTGACCGCCCCCGTTTGGATAAGGTTTGGTTTTATCTTTATCTCCTTAAATATCTGATAGAGTGCAATAATGGGTTCATCGCCCACAAAAGAAAAATCCTGACTGTGCAAATGCACCAACACCTGTTTTTCCTTCACCACATAGATGGGTGGCAGGTTTTTTATCAGTTTTTTATTGATGACCGTTCCGGAAAGACTGCTATCCAAAAAACATTTCACGTACAATGGAATGCCCTTGTTCTGCAACGGTTTTATTGTTTTTGGATGGATGACCTGCGCACCGTAATATGCCATCTCTATCACTTCTTCAAAGCTAAGTTCTGCCAATATCTGTGCCTCCGGAAAAGCCTTTGGGTCGGCATTCATCACGCCCACCACATCTTTCCAGATTGTTTGGCTTTCGGCATCCAGGATATTGGCAAATATTGCAGCCGAATAATCGCTCCCCTCCCGCCCTAGCGTGGTGCTTTCATTATCATCGGTACTGCCAATAAACCCTTGCGTTATATAAATATTTGTGTCAATAAATGTTATGGCAGCTTTCACGGCATCGCTTGTCCAATTCCAATTGATGGCGGCATCCCTAAAATTATTATCCGTACGAACCAAATCGCGCACATCAAGCCATTTATTTTCAATACCCACCTCATTCAGATAAGTACTCACTATACAGGTACTTAATAATTCTCCCACACAAACAATCTGGTCGTAGTAATAATCATATTCACGCACGGGTTTATCATGTAAAAGCCATTCCACTTCGGTAAAAAAATCATTCAGTTGGCTGTAACAGCCATTATAATGAGTGACTAATAAATACTTGGCAATGTTTAAGTGTTGTTGTTTTACAATGCCAAACAATTGCAACGCCTGCTCCTTATTGCCAGCAAAAAAGGCTTCAGTCACTTTTTCAAGGGCATTGGTAGTCTTGCCCATTGCAGAGATGATAATTATCAATTGCTCCGATTCGTAACCATCTATAATACCCGCCACATTCTTTATCCTGTCTATATCCTGCACACTTGCCCCACCAAACTTAAATACTTTCATCTTGCTTATTTCTGCTACTTTAAATTAATCTTTTACCACAAAGAACACAAGGAAAAGGACGAACAAAGGACACTATATAAGCTTGGATTAATCCAATTTAGCCTTGTGTATCTCTGTTATATTCTTGGTGTACCATGTGGTAAAAGTGACCGACACGCAATAATTATCCAACAATATTAATGCTTCCAATCTTTCATTGGTTCAACTACTCAATAAAAAAGATTTTATCAAACCCCCTATATCTATATCTTGCAATCATTATATCTAACTAATAAACTAAATTTTATGAATGATTTTGCTACTGAAATGGACGAAAACAAATTACCATCAGTTATTAACACACTAACCATCCTGACTTTTATAGGCAGTGGACTCGGTATTGTATCTGGGATTTGGAGTTATGTGAAAAGTGCAAGTAACCTAGCCAAGATGGAAGAAATGGTTAACAGCCCTGAGCTTGACAAGCTACCAACGTTTGCAAAGAAAATGTACAGCCCAGAATCATTGGAGCTTTACAGAAAGTTAGATGTAAATAAGCTATCCCTTGCCGTAGTTAATATACTTGGTTGTTTACTTTGCATTTACGGTGCCTTGGAAATGCGTAAATTAAAGAAATCAGGTTACTACACTTACTGCATTGGCGAACTAATTCCTTTTGTAGGCTCTCTGTTGTTTGTAGGTGTTGCATTTTTCACTAACGGATGGACTGTTTTGTTGGGAGTTGGTTTTGTTGCTATTTTTATCATTCTGTATGGATTGCAATTGAAATACATGACAAAGTAGTTGAATGTCGAAAGTCAAGAGTCCTAACTTTTGACTTTCGACTTTTGACTTACTAATATCTATATTTGCCCGTATGAACGTGGATGTAAATATGGTGCAGGAAGAAAACAGTGAGGATATATATGAGAAGAAGACCTTTGTAGTGGATAAGGGGCAGGAACCAGTACGCATAGACAAATGGATACAAAACCACGTAGAAGGTGCTACCAGAAATAAGATACAACAAGGTATAGATGCCGGTTTCTTGACAGTAAACGGAAAGATTGTAAAGAGCAATTACAGGATAAAACCAGGGGACGACATTGTATTGATGACGTTTGTGAATCCTGACTATACCATCCTAAAATCGGAACCAGTACCACTTAATATTGTTTTTGAGGATGAGGATATCATCGTAATAAACAAGCAGGCAAACATGGTGGTGCATCCAGGGGTTGGCAACTTTTCGGGAACGTTGCTGAATGGTATATTTTACCATTTGTTACAACAGAATCCAGAAATCAGTGAAGAAACATTGCCGCGTTTTGGATTGGTACACCGGATTGATAAGAACACTACAGGGCTGATAGTAATGGCCAAGAATGCGATGGCCGCGGCGCATTTATCGAAACAATTCTTTAACCATACCGTACAGCGCAAATATATGGCTGTGGTGTGGGGAGATGTAGAGGAAGACAAGGGGACTATTGTAGCACACATAGCCCGCCACCAACAATACCGTAAAATGTTTGCAGCCTATCCGGAAGGCGAAACAGGTAAACACGCTATTACGCATTACTCAGTACTGGAACGCTTGAATTATGTCACCGTAGTAGAATGTGTGCTTGAAACAGGGCGTACACACCAGATAAGGGTACACATGAAACACATTGGGCATACCCTTTTTAATGATTGGGAATATGGCGGAGAAAAAATATTGAAAGGAACTATTTATACCAAGTACAAACAGTTTGTAGAAAACTGTTTCTCTATCTGTACACGGTGTGCCTTACATGCAAAAACGTTGGGCTTTATACATCCCAGAACAGAACAACCTGTATTCTTTACTGCAGAACTTCCTGATGATATGCGCCTGATGATAGAAAAGTGGCGTAACTACGTTGGGAATAAAACAGAAGAGTAGTATTGTAAATTAACCGCAAAGTACGGGAAGATTTTACACAAAGGAAAACGCTAAGGCTTCAAAAAAAGTGAGTTATTTGTATTCTTTGCGCAAACCCTTTGAGTCCTTTGCGGTTAGTTTAGTACACTAGTTCTGCCAACAATTCCTTTGCCTTAACGGCATCACCTTCCAGTTGGGTAACCAAGGCATCAAGCCCACTGAATTTTATTTCATTCCGCAAGAAGGCATGAACGTGTATCTGTAATGTTTTGCCATATATTTCTTGGGAGAAATTAAAGATATTAACTTCTATCAATCGTTTCTTTCCATCAACGGTAGGGCGGAAACCAATGTTCATCATCCCAGAGAGAACAGAATGGCTATCGGGTTTCATCTTGATGGTTAATGCATAAACACCATCGGCAGGAATGAGTTTTTCGTTAGTGTTTAAATTGATATTGGCAGTAGGATAGCCAATAGTTCTGCCCAGTTGATTACCATGCACCACTTCACCTTCAAAGAAATAGGGATAGCCCAAAAATTCATTGGCTATATCAACATCATTGCTCAATAAAGCATTTCGGATGCCTGTACTACTGATGATAATCTCGTTAAGTACCTTTTCGTCTATCTCCTTCACATCAAAGCCAAGCTCCAATCCTATTTCTTCCAATAGATGATAGTCGCCGGTACGGTTCCTGCCAAAGCGGTGGTCGTAACCAATGATGATTGTGTGTGGTTTAAAATTCTGGTAAATAAAATCGCGACAATACTCTTCAGCAGTCTTATTGGCAAATTCTTTGGTGAATGGAACGATTACCAAATGATCTACACCCGCCGCATCTAGCAAGAAAATCTTTTCTTCCAATGTATTCAGTAAGGCAACCTGCCCACCGTAAACCCCTACAACAGATCTGGGATGCGGATTGAAGGTTATGATAACAGTTTCCCCCTTTACTTTTTGAGCTGTTTCCTTAAGTTGCCTTATTATTTGCTGATGCCCCAGATGAACCCCATCGAATGTGCCTATGGTAATGACTGCGTTGTTGAAATGAGGTAACTGAGATAACTCTTTATGTACTTGCATAGTTGTTAACTACAAATTTAGGGGGAAGCAGGTTACAAAAATGCCTGCTTCCTATAATAATCACCTCATTTACCAATACATTAAATCAATGCATCGCGCAATGTTGATGCCTTGGTGCTACTGGTTTTCTCGTTATGTTCTTTGGCTGCTGCAACAAAGCCAACAAACAACGGTGCCGGACTTTCTACTGTACTCTTTAATTCAGGGTGATATTGAACGCCTATAAAGAACGGATGATCCGTTATTTCTATTATTTCTACCAATCCAGAATCTGGGTTGATACCAGTGGCCTTCATGCCATTGGTTTCAAACTGTTCCAGATAATCACTGTTAAACTCATAACGGTGTCTGTGCCTTTCGCTGATGGATGTTTTTCCGTATATCTTGTGTGCCAATGAGTCTTCAGTTAACTCGCAAGGATAAGCTCCTAGACGCATTGTGCCGCCCATCATCTTTATCTTCTTCTGCTCTTCCATCATATTTATAACAGCATCAGAAGTCTTAGGATCCATTTCTGTAGAGTGCGCCCCTTTCAATCCCAAAACATTCCGTGCAAATTCAATGACTGCCATTTGCATTCCTAAACAGATACCGAAGAAAGGCATTCCAGTTTCCCTTGCATATTGTACCGCAATTATCTTACCTTCTATACCACGTGTACCAAAACCAGGTGCCACCAGCAATCCATCCAGTCCTTCAAGCTTTTCAGACACGTTATCCTCGGTAATAAATTCACTGTGTACATTAATCACCTGAACCTTTACCTCATTCATGGCACCTGCATGTATGAAACTTTCCAAGATGGACTTATACGCATCCTGCAGTTCTATATACTTGCCAATCAACCCAATGGTAACCTTACTTTTTGGATATTTTAGCTTATCCAAATATACTTTCCATTTATCCAAGTTGGGCTCATTGAATTCTGTAATCTTCAATTTCTTCATGCAGATAATGTCCAATTTCTCACGCAGCATCAGCAACGGAACTTCATATATGGTGGCAGCATCCATTGCTTCTATCACCGCCTCTTGCTTCACATTACAAAACAAGGCAATCTTTCTTTTTATATCATTCCCCAATGGCTCTTCTGTCCTACAAACCAATACATCAGGATGCACACCTGTTTCACTCAACATCTTCACACTGTGCTGTGTAGGCTTTGTTTTTAATTCTTTAGCCGCTTTTAGGTATGGAACAAGCGTAAGGTGAATAACCATTACCCTATCTTCCGGTAATTCCCACTGCAGCTGACGGACAGCTTCTATAAAAGGAAGACTTTCTATATCGCCAACGGTGCCGCCTATTTCAGTAATTACAATATCAAACTCACCAGTCTTGCCAAGCAACAACATCCTTCGTTTAATCTCATCGGTAATATGTGGAACAACCTGTACTGTCTTCCCCAAAAAATCGCCATTCCTTTCTTTATTGATTACCGTTTGATAAATTTTCCCCGTGGTTACATTATTGGCCTGAGAAGTAAATGTGTTTAGAAAACGTTCGTAATGTCCCAAGTCCAAGTCAGTTTCAGCACCATCTTCTGTTACATAACACTCACCATGTTCATAAGGATTCAATGTACCCGGATCAATGTTTATGTAAGGATCTAGCTTTTGAATGGTTACCGACAATCCTCTTGCCTGTAATAACTTTGCCAAGCTGGCAGCTATGATACCCTTACCTAAGCTACTCGTTACACCACCTGTAACAAAAATGTACTTCGCCATATTTTTCATTTTACTGCTTTTACTTAATTCTCTCTTCTGAATGTAGGATATACCCGGTTGAACTCATTAGAATATATAAATACAACACCTACACTGCTAGTGCCAATGCAAACAAAACCTACCCTGACTAAAATAATTTGATGGGAAATACACCTATTGAAGTCGTGCAAACCTAACGGAAAAAAGCCGTTTATAAAAATCTGTATCCTTTTTTAAACATAGGGACGTGGAGAATGTTAATAAAACAAACAAAAAGGAAAATATGAAAAAAGCATTTCTATTAGTTCTGGCAAGTGTTGTTACGGCTGCATTGCTAAGTTACACATTCAAATCTAAAGCGCATTCCTTTCTGGCTCCAGAAGGTTATATAGCCTGTTATAATCATGCTACAAAAGACCAGATAGAGCTAGATGCAAACACGCCAGGCTTTGCCAAACTACACTTAGCTCCGGCATATTTTAAGTTAACAAAAGAGACAGGAAAAATGATTGGTTATCCATCACCCGATGGAATGGATGCCCACGCTTATTTTATTAAATCGAAAAAGAAAACCAACAAATGGTTGATAGTCATACAAGAATGGTGGGGATTGAATGATTATATCAAGCGGGAAGCGGAAACTTATGCCACAGAATTGGGGGAAGTAAATGTAATTGCACTAGATATGTATGATGGTAAGGTTGCCACTACACCCGACAGTGCAATGGTGTACATGAAAAATGCAAAAAGCGAAAGGTTGGAAAGCATTGTGAAGGGTGCCATTACCTACGCTGGCGATAAGGCCAAAATATATACAATTGGCTGGTGTTTTGGGGGTGGCTGGAGTCTACAATCTACCCTATTGGCAGGCACACAAGCAGCAGGTTGTGTAATGTATTACGGGAGGCCGGAAACGGACATTAGTCGATTGAAAACAATTAATTGTGACGTTATTGGTTTCTTTGGCAATCAGGACAAAGGCATACCGCCACCAATAGTGGATGCATTTGAAAAGAATATGAAAGAGGCAGAAAAGCAGTTAACAGTATATCGATATGCTGCCAACCACGGCTTTGCCAACCCAAGCAATCCTGCATACAATAAAGAAGCAACAGAGGATGCCCATGCAAAAACTGTAGCATTTTTGAAGGCGAGGATGTAATAGCCTTGCTATTAGGTTCGAATTGTAAGATATGCTAGAGTAATCAGTATTTTGGTCAACAACCTTTCAAAAGTTGTTGACCTTTTTAATTCTATAGCACCAACGACATGATATAATCATTCATATAATAACCATCCCCAATATTGAAGTCTTCTTGGCGGATGGTAACAAAACCCATCTTTTCATAAAAGCCAACCGCGTTGTTCTTTCTATTTACCTGTAGCTGCAATTCCTTACCTCCTATGGTAATAATCCTTTTAATAACCTCTTGCAATAGTTTTTTGCCAGCACCACCCTTTTGCATAGTGGGCAAAACGTAGAGTTTATCCAACTTGTACACATCTCCTTTAATTACCCGGAAAGAAGCAAATCCTATGGGAACATTATCCACTTCTGCCATTAAAAATGTCTGTCCCTCAAACAATTGTTTTTCCAATGTCTCACTGCTGTACATCAAATCAAGCATATAGGCTATCTGTACCCTACCGAGTATCTTTCCATAAGTGGCAGACCATGTCTGTTGGGCAATCTCTTGGATAACAGGTATATCCTCAAATATTGCAGTGCGTATTTCAATAAGGGATTTAATGGACTCCATATTCGGATTAATTTTTTATTTTAAGAACTTTCTTTGCCAACCAATTGCTAAGATAAGCACTTCCTATGCCTAATGCTGCGCCAGCAATTACATCTGAGGGGTAATGTTCGCCCAAGTACAATCTCGAGTATCCAACGGTGACCGCATAAGTATATACCGGCACAACCACATACCATTTGGGATATTCTATTGATAATGAGGCGGCAAGCGTAAATACGGTAGAGGTATGCCCAGAAGGGAATGATTTACCTTGCTCTGGTTTATTATAAGGATTGATAAGTAATGGATACTTTTCGTAAGGTCTATCCCTATTGACAGCATATTTGAATGCTTCGGTAAGCACTGTATTTACAGCCAACGCTCCTACTATCTTCCAACCATGTTGTTGCTGTTCCTTATTATGATTGATGTAACCTGCAATCAAGATTCCCGTAGGAATACCTACAGCTAAAGGGTAAGTTGATTCGGTAGTTAGCTGCCAATACTTTGATGAGGGATTACTAGGATTGATATTATCCAATGTATTTATATCCCAATTCTGCGCCCTGAGCGACGTGTTAAAAAGTAAGAAGGCAACTGCCAGAACTGCCCCTACCTTATATGTTTGCCAAACTTTCTTCAATTGTCTTGATACGTGCTTCTGCATCTGTTTGTTTTTTTCGTTCTAATTCTATTACCTCTGGTCTTGCATTCTGCACAAACCTTTCATTACCTAATTTCTTTAATACTGATTCTAAAAACCCTTGCTGATGCAATAAGTCTTTCAACAACTCTTGTTTTAAAGCAGTTGTATCCAATTCTTTTTCGCTCTCTATAAAAAACTTATCCGTTTCCACGGCAACAACAATGGTATTCGAAACAGTAATGTCTGTATAGGTAATCGTTGCCGCATTCACTTGCTTGATTAGGATAGATTCTATTGCTTTGTAATTAGCTATTTCTCCAGTCTGGATATGCAGCTTAATAGTTTCCTTAGGTTTTATTTGATTCTTATTTCTTGCGTCACGAAGGGCAGAAATTACTTGTTTCAGCAATTCACCTTGTTGCAAGATAGAAGCATCCGGTGCTGCAATAGCTTCATTTTGTTTTACACATAAATCATCAACTCTTTCTTGTAATAGGTGATAAATTTCTTCTGTTACAAAAGGCATGAAAGGATGTAAAATATGTAGCAATCTTTCAAAAAAACTAATTGTATGTGCATACAACTCTTCCGAAATGGTTTCACCGAATTTAGGTTTAATCCATTCTAAATACCAACTGCAGAAATCATCCCAAATAAGAGAATATATAACTTTTAATGCCTCACTTAGCTTGAAGTGTTCAAGCAATTGATTTATCTGATTCTCAGATTCATTCAATCGGTTTTCAAACCACTGTATTGCAAATGGTTTAGTATGAATTGGAATTATAAATGAGTATCCATTAACATTGTGAGTAGCAATTTTATCATCACTAAAATTATTTAGAGCAACTGCACCTCCTTCTTTCCACCACATCTTCACCAACTTCAAGGCATTCCAAAGCTTATTATTAAAGTTCCTCCCTTGTTCCAAAGCCGATTCATCAAACAATATATCATTACCCGCCGGTGAAGCAATCATAATTCCAAAGCGTACTGCATCGGCACCATATTGCTCAATCAATCCCAATAAATCAGGAGAGTTGCCAAGCTGCTTACTCATCTTGCGCCCTTGTTTATCCCTCACCATTCCTGTGAAATAAACATCTTTAAACGGCAATTGATTCTTTAAATCATACCCCGCCATTATCATCCGTGCTACCCAGAAAAAGATAATGTCCTGACCCGTTACCAAGGTAGTGGTAGGATAATAGTAATTTATCTCCTTATTATTTGGGTTACTAACACCCTTAAATACCTCTATCGGCCACAGCCAAGAAGAAAACCAAGTATCTAATACATCTTCATCTTGATGCAAATCAGCAATGGTTAGTTTGATTCCCTGAGCTGCTGCTTTCACAACCGCCTCCTCTGCCGTTGTTGCTACATAAACATTTCCTTTAGCATCATACCAAGCAGGTATCCTTTGTCCCCACCACAACTGACGGCTAATACACCAATCTTTTATATTTTCTAACCAATGCTTATAGGTGTTTTTCGTCTTTGCAGGATGAAATGTTATCTCGTCATTCATCACGGAGGATAATGCTTCAGGGTTCTTTTTCATGAACCCTTTCATATCCATAAACCATTGAAGGCTTAACCTCGATTCTATCACCGCACCAGTCCTTTCACTCGTTCCAACCTGTCCTTTATAGTCTTCGATCTTTTCTATCAGATTCAAGGCAGCAATATCTTCTGCAATCTTTTTTCGTAGATCAAATCTATCAACTCCAATGTAAGAAAGCACTAACTCTGAAGGGTTTTCTGCTAGCAAGTCAATTGCCGTAAACTTCCCATTTTCATCCAGTGTATCAATCGTTTTGAGGCTATGCTTACGTCCTATTTCATTGTCATTCTTATCGTGTGCAGGTGTTATTTTGAGCGCACCCGTACCAAATTCTGCATCCACATATTCATCCGCAATAATGGGTATTCTACGATTGATAATCGGCACAATTACTTCCTTCCCAATCCAAGCCTTATAACGTTCATCAGTAGGATTAACACAGATGGCAACATCACCCAATATGGTTTCTGGTCTGGTGGTAGCCACCATCATAAAACCCCCATCCGCTGAAGGGGTGTCAGCCAACGGATATTTAACGTAGTATAGTTTGCTATCTATATCCTTAAAAATAACTTCCTCGTCACTAAGGGCAGTTTTACTAACTGGATCCCAGTTCACCATTCTCAAACCACGGTATATAATACCATCCTCATGCAATTTGATAAAGATATCTATTACCGATTTATAGTAATCCGCATCCATCGTAAAGGAAGTCCTGTTCCAGTCAAGGCTGCAACCAATCTTCTTTAATTGTTGCAGGATTATCCCTCCATATTTCTCTTTCCATTCCCATGCATAACCCAAGAATTCATCCCTCGACAAAGAAGATTTTGCAATTCCTCTTTCTCTCAACATTCCAACCACCTTGGCTTCTGTGGCTATAGAGGCGTGATCGGTACCCGGCACCCAACAGGCATTTTTACCCTGCATTCTTGCGCGGCGAACCAATATATCCTGAATGGTATTATTCAAACAATGCCCCATGTGCAATACGCCCGTTACATTTGGAGGTGGCATCACGATTGTGTAAGGCTCCCGCCCATCTGGTTTACTACTGAAATAATCCTTCGCCATCCAGCGGTCATACCATTTACCATCAACTATCGAAGGCTCAAAATTCTTACTTAATTCCATCATACTAAGGTGAAAAAAGTTTACGCAGCTGCCTAAACTTAATATCAGTAGAAAATATTTTCTAGGACATCAAAAGTAAGGGAAAGATGGGATAGGGACAGCAGTTTTTGTTTTGTATTTCAGTTCATTTGTATAGAGAATTTGATACTACATTTACTCCAAAAACCCACATTAGCTGTAAAACACTAAATATTTAAAAAAAATAGCACCCAATACTTAAATTACTATTAAATTATTGAATTGTAGGTTAGACCATGATAGCGTATTTAAAAATAGTAATTCCTTTGCATCAATAAACTATTATAAAAAATAAACTTGTCATTATGAATCAGGGTATTATTAATGTAGCAGTTATCGAAGAATGGATCAGCGATAATCTTTCCGCAAAAGCTGTTGAATCTTCGCTCATATCAAAAGGATATGATTCAGATCTCGTCAAACAGTATGTAATTGAATTTAAAAGACTAAAGAGGGCTAAAAATTATTCCTTTGGATTAATGCTTCTCACTTTCTGTGTTCAGGCTGGCATAATAGCCTGTTTCGTTGCCTTACACAAATCTTAATAATAAGTTTCAACCCCCATAACTTCTTAATTACAACTCAAGTTTCTAGAAACTTCATTCAAGTGTATCTTGTTTGGAGTTTCTTTTTTTTTGGGCTTCCCCTCAGAAAGATACATATCAAAATTTGTAAAAAAGATAAGTAATGATTGAAGCCATCAGTACCTTTTCTTTTTTGTAAATTGTATTAACAATCATTACACAACTACAACTAACTTTTATCCCCCCTCCCCCATCACTCCTTTGCTGCACAACGTTGAAGTGCCTATCTTTGAAAAAATTTTATATTAGTGAGAGTACTTAGTGTTGTTATCGTTTTGGGTTGTCTTTTCTTTGCTGGTTGTGATACGGTGAGCGTTTATGAGAAAATTACCACTTTCCCCGCTTTCAAATGGAATAATGCCAATAAGCCTTCCTTCAATTTTACTATCACAGACACTAATTCCCTCTACAACATATATATAGTGGTGCGCCACGAGGATGCCTATCATTACAATAACCTCTGGGTGAACGTAACCACCAAGGCTCCCGGCAGCGCACCGGTAAGTCAACAGTTGGAACTGATATTGGCAAACAATGGAAAGGGATGGCTGGGTAGCGGACTGGATGACATCTTTACGCACAGGGTACGCATCACACAATTCCCCATCAAACTAAAGAAGGGTGATTATCAGTTTACCCTCCAACAGACAATGCGTGAAAACCCATTGGAATCTGTACTC
>JANYEU010000092.1 GCA_025362915.1 Chitinophagaceae bacterium
TTAATTTGTTGAGGTTTGATGAAGGAATTGTATGGATATTTGTGGGATACTCGCCGTTGTTGTGTCTTCTTGACCAACAACTTTATAGGGGAGATATAATTGTTCTATTGTTTGTTGTTGGTGAAGAACACACAACAACGGCGATGGGAAGAGCAAGAAGGGCATAGAAAAGTACAGTTTAGTAAAAACCTTAACAAGCATCACAGTATCTTTGCAATATGTTCTACAGACGAAAAGTTATATTAGCATTGCTTCAAGCATTTGAAGGTAATCTGCCCAAAATATCCTTACAAAAATTGCTTTTCTTATTTGCAAATAGGCAATCCAAGCCTGATTATGACTTTGTTCCTTACAAATATGGGTGCTATTCTTTTTCAGCAAATGCCGACCTTACTGCGATGGTTGGACATAGCCAAATATCAGAAGACAACACGAGTTTTACAAAAATTGGGATGGTAGACTATATAAAGACTCTTAATGAAAAGGATAAGAAAATATTAATTGATATTAAAAATACCTATGGTAAATTAACACCAAGCTCATTAATGAAGCTGACCTATTTAAACTATCAGTATTATGCAATTAATAGTATTAAGGCAAAAGAGATTTTAACTGATGAGCAATATTTAAAGGTTTTAAATGCAAAACCAAATAATACTCAGACAATTCTTTATACAATTGGGTATGAAGGTATTTCTTTGGAAGAATACTTAAATAGACTGATTAAAAATGATGTAAAAGTTTTAATTGATGTTAGAAATAATGCTTTAAGTATGAAGTTTGGGTTTTCTAAAAAACAACTAACCTCCTTTTGTGCAAGCTTAAATATCGAGTATCTACATATCCCAGAGGTAGGCATTCAGTCTGAACAAAGGCAGGAATTGAAAACACAGACTGATTATGATAACCTTTTTGAGTTATACAAAAAGCAAAATTTGCAAAGGACTACAAGCCAACAACAGAAGATTTTGGACTTACTAAAAACCAAGGAAAGAATTGCATTAACTTGTTTTGAAGCAAATATTTGCCAATGCCACAGAAAACATCTAGCTGAAGCAATCACAAAATTACCAGAATGGAAATTTGAACTAAAACATATTTGATATGGCATTGACTAAAGTTCTTGTCGCTGTTAAAACTTATCCAACACTTTCTAGTAAATACGACGAACTTGTTTGTACCGCTGGCTTTTTGGAAGATGGAAGTTGGATAAGGATTTATCCAATTCCTTTCCGTAAACTCGAATACGACAAACAATACAGCAAATATGACTGGATTGAAGTTGATATTGAAAGGAATACTTCTGATTTTCGGCTAGAGAGTCATAAGCCTAAATCTATTGAAAATAATTTCAATAAAATTGGCGAAATAGAACCCGATGGCAATACTTGGACTTTAAGAAGGGAAATTGTACTTAGAAATGTTCATACAAATATGACCGATTTAATTGCTCAATCAAAGGACACTACGAAATATACTTCTCTTGCTGTTTTTAAGCCGAAAGAAATTTTAGATTTTAAATTTGAGAAAGTTGATAGAGAATGGGATAAGAAAAAACTGGACACACTCAAAGCAAAGGCTCAACAATTAAATCTTTTTCAAAACTCTGACAATCCTTTTGAGGTTGTGCAAAAACTTCCGTATAAATTTTCTTACAAGTTTACAAGTGATGATGGTATAGAAAGTACTATGATGATTGAAGACTGGGAAATCGGTGCATTATTTTGGAAAATGTTAGCTAAACATGAGGGTGATGAGGCAAAAGCATGTGCAGATGTTAAGAAAAAATATTTTTATGACTTTGCTAAAACGAAAGACTTGTATCTATTTCTAGGAACAACAAGAACCCATCATTTTTCTCCATACCCTTTTGTAATCATTGGGACTTTTCATCCAAAAAAAATTGTTCAGACTTTTTTATTTTAACCCACTGCTCCACTCTCCGCTCGCGCAAGTCTTCCGTAGGATGACTTGTGTGTACCAGTCAAACCAGTTTGTAACTGGAATACCCCGCTAGTATTCACTACCAACTACTAAGGCAGTCACATCGCTTGTAATAAAGGAAGGCTTCGCTTAAAGCGAAACCTTCCTTACAATCCCAGCTCGCGCACGTGCCCAACTGGCGCATGAATGTTGGGGTCTAGTTCATCACTCCTGTCATGGACTGCACGCTACTATAATTTGAATAGTAACAAGTCATTTAATATTTGAGAATAAGTAACGGAAGGCACATGAAAGGATTCATGCGCCAGTTGGTAACAATGGAAGGCTTCGCTTGGAGCGAAACCTTCCTTACAATCCCCACTAGCGCATGAATGTTGGGGTCTAAGTTCATGACTCATGTCATGGACTGCACGTCACTATAATTTGAATAGTAACAAGTCATTTAATATTTGAGAATA
>JANYEU010000096.1 GCA_025362915.1 Chitinophagaceae bacterium
CATCCCCAATTGGTTCTTGGCTTCCCCTTCATAAGTAGCACCCGATTGATACCAGCCATACGTCATCAGATTGTGCCAGCCCCTATACATACCTTTCACTTTTAAGTCATTAAACCCAGGCTCGCCCTCAATAGCCAACACTTCAAACAGCCAATAAGAAAACGTTGCCCAGTTGCTTCTGGATGTTTCAGATGTATTGAATGTGCCATAGTTGTCGTGGCTCCAACTGTTGTCGGCAAGCTCGTCGTGCATGGCTTTCTTTTGATCCGGCGTTAGCCAATTAAAAATAAAATCATACGTAAATGCTAATTGAAACCCTCCAATAGGCTGTGTGTTTGGTTTAATAATTTTCTTTCCGTTAGCATCTTTGTATGTCTCAACTGAAATTGTGGAACTCCCGTAAATTGGTTTTATCAATCCTGCTTGTGCAGAATCCCTCTTGGCTATATCTATTTTCAAAGCAGTCATTACTGCATTGCCCAACTTCTTTGCGCCAGCCTCATCGTTCTCAATCAAGCATCTAAAGGCTTCCAATGAGAATACATCCCAATAATATTTAGGGAAAGAAGTAGCAGAGCCATTGGCCAATCCATCATAAATATCCCTAGCCAATGTATTGTGGTTATACGCCATCCCATTTGCACGCGGCACACCCAATCTAAACAAAGGAACTCTTCCGTGTAAGCCACCAAAACCTCCTTGCCAAACATCGGGTTGGGCATAATTTTTCCTATCATCATAATTACCCTTCATCATCTCCGTCCACGAAAGGATGTTTTTCCAACAGGCTTGCCCGCACTGGGTTTCTTTAAGGTTTTTTCTTATCTCGGGCAAATCATCCGGTCCAAAATAAATGCGTGGATGCACACCCGGCGCAGGCACTTGGTTCATCTTACGGATGCCATCATAATTAAAAGTAACGGGACGGCTTCCAAAGTCGTTCATCTTGGCATTGCCCCAAAAGAGTACACCGGGTTTGCCATTCTCGTCCTTATAATTACTGTAAGAATCGGCGGATTTATCCGCAAAAGGAGATTGATTATTTACATACTGAGCATTTACCGTGGCAGATAATACGATGTATGTACTGGCAAGCAAAATGAATTTCATCATTGATAAGCTAATTTAAAATGTTATAAACTAAGCTGATAGAGCTTTTGAATTAGCATTAGTTTATTGATTAATTGACCATTTACTATACCTGATGTTGCAACAAAGAGATTAAACCCAGTCTATTTCTTTTGCCAGCTAGGCACAGAAGAAACTCTTAGGGTAGGTCCTCCTTTCAGATAGCCCAGACTGGTAAGGTATTTATCGCCTTCGGTAATGGCTGCCACCACTTGCGCCTCGGTAGCCGTGTATTTAGGCACTACAAACGCATGTCGGGTTTTGGATAGTAAAATTATTTTACAATCATTTCCTGCCTTATTCATGGCATCTGTAAAACGAACAGATTGCTCACACGGAATCACTTTATCATCCAGCCCATGCAATATCAAACAGTGTGGCTGACCTTTTTTTGCATAACTAATAGGCGAAAAACTTCTAGCAAGTTGCCATTGTTCTGGCGTAATGGAGGCAGAATCCAGGGTTTTAGTGTTTTGAATGGTATTGCTAAAGATATTTTTCACTAACGGATAAACCGTCATATCCACACAAGGATTGTACAAAACCATGGCATTGGGTTTTGCGCTGATACTCAAATCATCGGCAATATCATCAAACCCATCAATAGTACCCAACGCCGCAGCTAGATGCCCGCCAGCAGAATCTCCTAAAACAATTATTTTATCGGGGTCTATGTTTAATTCTGTAGCATGTTCGCGAATAAAACGGATGGCAGATTTACAATCCTCCAAACATTCTGCAATGCCTGTTCCGCCATATCTTACCAATCTATATTCTATACTAAAGCCAACAGCATTACGTAGTGCAAAATATTTGGCATGAGGAAAAAAGGTACTTGCAGTGCCACCCGTCCAGCCGCCACCATGAACCCAGATGATGGCAGGATATTTCTTTCCGGGTTTGGCATCGGCAGGTTTTATAAAATAGATTTTAAGGAGGGTGTCTTTTGTTGTTTTATAAACCATCTCCTGCATGGGCGGCGTTGCCTCCAATAAAGTTTTTAGGGTAACGGTGTCTGTGGTTTTGGCAGGCCATTGTACACTGCTTGCATTAGCTTTCCGCAGGCAAGCAATAAATAATATACTAATGGCACTTGCCAACAATAAAGACCAAAACTGCTTTTTCATTTCAATAAACTATTTATAAATTAAGAAACTACGCTCAATAAAAGGCGCTGTTTGCACTTCGGGGCTGGCACTCCTCCCCCATTGATACGCAACCACTGTAACTTTTACAGGAAACTTTGATGATGGAGGAATGGAGGTAAATACCAACTGATTGCCGTCTACAATAGCTGAACCACTCTTTACAAAAAAAGAAACAGGCATTCCAGATGATGCCGTTGCCTTTAATGCAAGTTTTTTTGTTGATACAGGCACATCTTTTATGGGCGCAAAATCAATCGTTTGTTTCTCTCCTTTTTCATTTGGGGTAATGGTTAATTGACCAGGCTCTATACAGGTACGGTATTCATTATCGCCCTCGGTTTTAACGATAAAATAAGTAGCCCCTGCCTTATAACTCCTTTCGGGGGCAAGCCTGAAAGTATTGCCAGCAATATGCTTGACATTACCGCAAAGCAATATTACATTGGGTTCGTTTGTACCATGCCCCAATGGCGTTCCTGCAAATTTGAAAGTATCTGGTATGGCAGGCAGGAACACAGGGTTTAATGTAAATGTTAGTCCATCGGCACCTGTAGTAAACGGCACTGGCCAAACAATACCTTTATAAAAGCCAGCAGGGGTACCATCGTTATTGGCGAAACCGGCTATTTGTGGCTTTCTTTTAAAGTCTGCCGTGGCAAGTGCAATCGCATCGGCAGCTTGCTGTTTTGTAAAATACCAAGGGTAGTTTTTTTCATCGCCCACTGCATCTTTATACATTTTAGGTTGCATAAGCACACCGCCCGGCAATGGCAAACCTGCCACCCACCCTTTGTTCAAATCTACAGGTATCAACAAGGTATCATTGCCCTTCACTAGTCTTGCTTTTACCGCAGCATCTATATAATCTGCCACCAGTTTTGTCAGTTCCTCGCTACATTCAAAATGCCCCGTATTGGGTGAAAAGAAATAAGAAAGTGGTTGTTGCTTTTCTTTCCTATCTTTTAAAATGCTTTGGTAATTCTTGATTGTGTCTAAAGGATGAATCAAATCTTCCTTTTGTTGCGACCATTCAAAATATTCTCCTGCATTGCACATTACCGGCACACCCGTATTGTTTGCGAACCCAGGACCGCCCTTCATCTTAAATGCAGCTAATATTTTATTGGCATTGTTACTTACCAATTCGCTTACCATGCTATTGGTACCCGAATGCCCAATACTTATCCATGGCACTCTTGCCAACTCTGTATATCCGGAAATGGCAGCAAGCGTATCCAAAATGGTCTCTATATTTTTACCGTTTACTTGCTTTGATTTTTCTTTGATATCAATAAAAAAGCCTGGGCAAGACCACAATATGGCAATATCATTCTCCCTACATGTTTTCCTTATTAGTGGATGTTCATCCAACCATTGCTCCAGTACGTTTTGGCTACTTACAATTACTGCCTTTATGTGCTTGCATTGCGGAGGAATCCACAAATAGTTGGTGCTACTTTTATCTTTCCCATTGGGTTGGGTAAAAGGCAGTGCCACACTAAACTGGTATTCTGTTTCGGGGGTATGCCATACGGGTTGCTTTGTTTGCGCAAGTGACTGACATGCCCAAAACAATAAGGCAAATGGTATAATTTTACTTTTCAGATTCATATAATATCTATTTAATCGAGTGTGTAGATACCCTTCTTAGTCAATCTTAATTATTTTATCAGATTTTGATACGCCTGCCTCCCCAAATACATCCACCGTAAACCAATAGCTATACCCTTTATTTAATGAACGGATGGTGGCTTCTGTTTTATCATAAACCATGTAGTTGTGGTACAATTTATCTTTAGCAATGCCATAGCGAATGTTGTATCCTGTTGCGCCTGTTACCTTTTTCCAAGAAAGCTTTACTATCCTTCCGTCCTTCTCTTCTCTTTTAGCTTCAAAATCAGTCAACATCTCACGCTTCTTCCCTGTACCTTTTCCAAATATTCTCAATCCAGAAATGGCAAACTTCCCATCGGGCGTATTTACATTCATCACTCGGATATACCTTGCATTGATTGGTTTTACTAATTCAAAATAAGGATGCGGCAAATCTTCATTACTGGTCGATTTATCTATAACCGTCTTCCAAGTCTTGTTATCATCGCTCGATTCAATCAAATATTGATACTCTTTTTGTTCAATTGGTCTTCCCAACGTCTTGGTATCTACATCTGCAAAGTTTATTTGAATGGCATTGATGGTTGGCTTTCCTTGTAAATCAACGATAATAAACTCCCCCTTGTCTCCTGTTTTCGCACTCCACCAATCCCTGATTTCTTCATTAACTGCATACTCAGGTCTAGTAGTTTGGACATCTAAAGTAGAAGAAACAGTAACTGGTTTATTGTAAGAAAGCAGCAGCCATCCCTTGAAAAAACTTTCTGGATTGGGTTCTTTTTTAGTTGGGAAAAGAAAAGGATAATCGCCAAAACCCGTGTATGTACGCATGGTTCCATCGGCATCAAAAACCGTTGGAAACAAGCCAAGCCTTCTCTCAAACATATTCTTTTTACTGATAGACATTGTTGCAATATGCCAATAGTTGCCAAACTTATCCTGAAAAGTGCCGCTATGCCCCGCACCAGCTATAAACCCTTGTGGCTTGTACGAAAAAGGATTTGATGCTTGAAATATATAGGGGCCAAAAGGCTTGTCCGAAACATACACCCCATCGCAATAACTTTTCCATTGTGTTCCAGGAGCAGCGTATTGCAGGTAATATTTGCCATTGTGCTTCGTCATCCAACTTCCTTCTATCCAAGGGTTTGAATTCCTTGTGTTATCATCACCACCCATTTCAAACCCATGGTTTTCCTTGTCAGGATAAATAAGTGCAACAGATGTCCCTTTAAAATGAAACCGATTACTCATATCCAATTCCACCACTTTTAGTGGGTTTTTGTTGGAGCAACCATGGTATAGGTATAATTTCTTATCATCATCCAAAAACAAACAAGGATCGGTTACACTACTATCAATTTCTCCACAATGTTCCCAATTCCCTTTAATGGGGTCTATCGATTTATAAATCTTTTTACCTTCCGAAGCTAAAAAGTATAAGGCATTATCAATAGCCACAACAGTGGGGGCATAATTTTCCCAAGGCAACGTATTATTGGTGATAAACTGCCATCCTTTCAAATCATCCGACACCCAATAACCACCAGACTTAGAAGCAAACAAGAAGTATTTATCTTGAAACAGAACAATCATCGGATCGGCAGCTTCCCTACGTGATGGCGTATCTAGACGGAAACGATAACTCAGGTTCATTGGGTTGCAATAAGTGGATTGGGCGGATAGCTTCAACCCTAAAAGCATTGATAACCCAATAAATATTAGAAGCCTATTTGTCATTTTTTTATTTTAGTAATTAACACTTGATTCGATAAACCTATTTAACCAGCAAAGACAACCTTCATTCTTTGTTCTAAGTCCCATTGGTACTAATAAAATCTCAATTTCAGACGTAACTACCCAATTTTCCTTATCATTATTGTCAATATCATCATCATTATTTTGAATATCCTTATCATTAAATTCATTTTAATCATCATTATTATGATAATAATGATGATTAAAATGGAAATCCTTATCATTATTTTGAATATCCTTGTGATGATATTGATAATAATGATAAGGATATTCAAAATAATGATGATTATATTAACCTATTTTGCCACATCCGTTCTAAACGGACTAGCTGGCAAACCTTCTTCATTATATAAATTAATCTGTGGGCATAGTCTCCAACCCAATCTTACCGCTTCGGGATTATTGATGCCTTCGGCAGAAACAATTACCTTATTACCTTTAATTATAGCTATGGCAGGAACAAACTTTTTGTCAGGACCAGCTATTACAAAGTCTTTCAAGTCACCATCTTTAGCAATCAATCCTTTGCCAGTATGCGTAAAACTTAGCTCGATAGTATTGCCCACCACTTTCATTGATTGATAGATGGGCCCCATGAATTCTATCTTTTCTTTATAAACCAAGCCTCTTGCTGCCAATGCCAAACGCTCGCCTACGGGTTGTTTATTGCCCGGGTGAACATCCAAAGTATCATCCGCATCGTTGATAACCGTCATAGAAGTGTTGGGTATTTTTTGGTAAGTAAGCAATTGTGCTTCCCTTAATTCAGGCTGATGCCCCTTCCAACCTGGAATTTGAACAATCATAAAAGGAAAATCACCAATGCCCCAAAAGCTCCTCCAATTATTGATTAATGTAGGCAACAACGAACGGTATTGAATACCCTGCCCACCATTCGCCTCTCCCTGATACCACACCGCACCCTTGATGGGGTATGGAGCCAAAGGCGAAATCATCGTATTGTATAAACCACTTGGGCCGCCCCTTTCAGCAGGGGTAAGCGGCGCAGCAGGTTTACGGGGAATTTCCTTGTGCGCCTCGGCAGCTTTGGCAGAATCGGTACTGTACTTAGTGATTATCTTATCAATATCTTCTTTATACTTTGTCAACTTACTAGGAAATTCAGCAAGGGCTTTATAGTAATTATCCAAGATAGGTTTTAGGGCAGGATTAGCTTCCAAAGAATCTTTACTAATCCAATTTTGGGCAGGAGTACCACCATAAGAGGAATTGATAATACCAATGGGGATCTTAATTTTCTTTTGTAATTCTCTTGCAAACAAATAAGCCACCGCAGAGAAATCCTTAACCGAAGTTGTATCGCAAACCAACCATTTACCGCCCGCATCAGAGACAGGTGCAGGAATATCATCGCTCTTTTTCAAAGGGACTCTATACTGATGAATCATTGGATAATTAGCAGCGTCGACTATGATTTCACTTACTTTGGGATAGTTGCCAATAGCCCTGATAGACCTTACAGAGAACCCCATATTGCTTTGTCCGCTGCACAAAAACACATCGCCCACCAAGATATTCTTGATAGAAACCGTGTTGCTACCAGAGATGGTCATGGTAAATGGACCACCCTCTTTTAGCGGTTTTAGTTTAGCCATCCATTTGCCATTGGTTGCAGTGGCGGTAACTTTTTGCCCCTCAAACTCCACGGTAACTGTTTCACCATCGCTGGCACTACCCCAAACTGGCACAGCAACGCCACGTTGCAAAATCATGTTATCCGTAAAAAGGCTATTGGGCTTTACAGTGGCAAACGCACTGCTGGCAGAAATAAGCAAAACAACTGCGATTAGTATCTTTTTCATAATTATTTATTTTAAAAAGTTTTTCAAATTACAATGATTCAAGTTTTGGATGCCTTTAGCTACCAAGGAAGCGTTCAACTTAGCACCACCCGTAGTAGTATGCACATGGTCTTTTACTATGTGATACTTTTCTGTAACTGCTGCCTGCCCTTCGGAATCATATACATCAGCAATCAGTGTATTCAAATCTATCAATAGAGCCTTTTCTTCTTTTGCCACTTGCAATGCCCAATCAGCAAAACCAAGTTCTCCTCTTAGCAATTTTCCATCTTTCCACTCATTTTTAGGAATGGATGAACATACAATAACCGTTACACCCTTAGCTTTTGCCAGCCTGATAAACCGACGCATATACCATCCAAAACTGTGAACAGTTTCGTTTTGCATGGTAACGGCGTTATAAGTCTGCAAACTGTCTTCCCCAATTCCTTTTAAAGTACCTCTTGCCCTTGAGGAATCGGCGACTGGCCCTTGGTCGTTCAATCCAAACTGGATAATTAAATAATCCCCTTTAGAAAGCTTGGCATAAACGGTATCCCACATACCTCGTTTGTTTATTTTCTTATCCCATATACCGCCTGTTTGAAAAGTTCTGGCACTAGTTCCCCCTTGCCCATAATTGCGGATAGTAACTTTAGATGTATCAAAGAAAGAAGGAAAGAATTTGCCCCAGCCCCACAAATCATTATTACCCGAACCATCATCTACTGTAGAGTCCCCTATAAGCCAAATAGTAGGTTTCCTTTTTTCTTTTTGTATAAAAGCCAACGCAGAAACGGCTAAAACCAAACAAAATGTTATTATAAAAGTATTTTTCATTGTTCTATGTTCTAAAATCAATTAATTTAAACAAAATTGTAACAGCAATGAGGTTTCGGCCCTATAAAGGTGACCGCAACCATCTACTTTTTCATTACCAAGGTTGTTGTCTCGCCCGATTTCAACTGTATCCGTTTTAAATCATGTACCTTATTCTCTCCCATCGCCTGCTTTGCTGTTTTGCTTGTCTCTTCCATTACTGAAATACTTGCATCTAACGGCGTAGGATTGGTTACGGATATAACCAACTCCTCTTTTGAATTTTTTATGATGCTCGTGGTCACATTATCAAAAGCCACTACCAGCCCCTTGTCTTTCTGTATATATAAACCTGGCACTTCAATAGTTGTAAGCATAAGCGAGGTTTCGGCCCAAGTGGAAAGTGGCAGTACATACCCAATATTTTCAACTCCTTCCCAATCTCCCAAATTAATTCTTTCGCTCACATAGCCATAAGAAGCATTACCCAAAGGCTTTTTTGGATGTGGTAAATACTGCGTGATATTGTGCGCTATATCCTGCAATAATTCAATATAAAATGGGTTACCCGTATAGCGAAATAACTTTAACAACCCCACTCCCGAAGCCGTGCATAAGCCGGGCGAAGCATGTTTGTTTTGTGTATTGGCATAGACAGTACCAGCAGAATGAATGCCTGCCCTGCCATAAGCGGAGGTATCTGGGAAATGATAATTGTACGAAACTACCCATGTGGCCAATTGCTTTGCGGCATTTTCTGCAATAGGTAGCCATTTGCTATCGCCAGAAACTTCATAAAGGGATACATAACTTTTCAGTAATGGAAGAGACAAGCAAAACAGCAAAGCAGGCGATGGGAGAGAATAAGGTACATGATTTAAAAC
>JANYEU010000113.1 GCA_025362915.1 Chitinophagaceae bacterium
GCAGTTCTATCAATACTTTGTACGGGATCTGATAGATGCAACTTAATATGATTATTGTCATACCAATCCATTGGAGACATGGATAAATCTTCTGCCGTCTTACCAGCAAAGAATTCAGAAAGATGCACACGGTCGTATGCAGGGCGAATCTCTTCGCCAAAAACCACTATCTCAAATTGTTGCGGCTGAGACTTTGCTACCAGTTTCTCGCAAAACTTATAGCCCACCATACCATTGCCAATAACTACTATTTTCATATTCTTTAAATGAAAGCGTTAAAAAAAGCAAATGGCAAGCAATGATATTATTAAAAAACATATACAATATTTAGTTGCTCAATGTTTTTATATTAAATCAAAAGTATGATATAAATCATAAAAAATAAACAGATATATTTTTTTTATATTTATAATAATATTAAATTAAACTTTTTTTAATTTGTATATTAGGTGTAATATGATTGATTTTTGAACTTAACATCATGCATGATTATTGAAAATATTACCTTGCACCGCTTAGTGTTTATTGTAGGGTAATTAAGTATTAACATGAAAGAGAGTAAGAAAGGGTGTGATTTAAAGAGTTGTGTATTCTGTAAACTATGTCTTAAAGAGTGGCTCCCAGCTATTAATTTGAATAGAAAAACATTCGAATACAAGAAAGGGGAGGTGATATTTACGGAAGGGGAGAAGGTGGAAGGCATATACTTTGTATTCTCAGGCACAGTAAAGGTTCACAAGAAATGGGGAGATGATAAAGAGCTGATTCTTCGGTTTGCCAAGAAAGGAGATATTTTCGGACATAGGGGCATGGGTAATAATCCATTGTATCCCATTTCTGCTACTGCCATAGAAAATGTTACCGCTTGTTTTATAAATCTGGATTTCTTTATTTCTTCTCTAACCGTTAATCACGCGTATGCGTTACAATTGATGATGTTTTTTGCGGATGAACTACAAGAGTCAGAAAAGAATATGCGCAATCTGGCACACATGTCAGTAAAAGGACGAGTGGCAAGTGCCTTGATAAGATTAAAGGATAAGTTTGGAATAACAGAAGCTGGACATATAAATATGAGTCTATCCCGCCAAGACATTGCCTCTTTTGCCGGAACCACTTATGAAACTGTGTTTAGGGTATTGAGCGAGTTCTCAGAAAATGAAATTGTAGAGAGCGATGGCAAGAATATAACCATCAAAAATTTAGATGGGTTGATTCAGCAAACCAGTGAAGGGTAGAACCAATAATGCAAATTCTATTTATACTAAGTAGTTGGAAAGAAATAAACATCACTTTTAAGAAATAAGATTAACCGCAAAGTGCACAAAGCCATTCCGCAAAGAATACATAAAGGAATTGTTGGTTTTAGGTAAAACGTTTCACTTTGAGGACGCAAAGAGGGGAGGAATAAAAGGGAGAATGATTTAACCGCAAAGTCCGCCAAGCCATTAATGCAAAGAATGCGCAAAGGGATTGCATTATTTTTAAGTAAAAGCGTTTTACTTAAAGGACACAAAGACGGGAGTATAAAAAAGGACGTTTATTTAGTGCAACTACTTATAATAGCCTTCAATTATATGTTTTATCTGGAAACCTGGAACAGGCAGGCATCCCAAAAATAATTATCCAAACAATTAATATCTTTCTTCCATTAACTATAAACCTCCTTATTTTGTAGCACTTAAAAGCATTAGTTTTCAAAAATTTTTTTATAAAAAAGTAGAGTTTTCTTGAAATACTGAAAGGAGTTTGCCCAATAATGGTTACATTACATTTTTTAAAAACAATTTATTCATTTATACCTAAAACAATTGCAAATGTCGCACATCAATTATTCAGCAGTTTATGAAGAACAACGTAAAAACCAGAAAGCCTGCTACAAAAAACATACGGACGATGCGGCTGCAAGTCCATTAATCAGTTACATGACCAAAGTGGGAATTGATTTTGTACAAGATATTGCTGATGGCATTACGGCGGATGGCCACAATACCAGTAGTTTGGCAATTATTGGGCAAAGTGAAAAAGCCACAAAAGACCGTAACAATGCTTTTGCACCTGTTTGGCGGCGGACGTTGATGTGGATACAGTTTTTAAAACCACTTTTTAAGGAGAACATGAAGGAATTTACGGAATGGAGTGTGGATGTTGACGTAAATGGCAAGATACTCTTTGCCACCACTTTTGCAAAAAAGGTGGTGGTTACCAAGGCAATGATTGCAAAACATGGAGCTTATGCGGCGGGCACAAGCCCGTTGCAACCTTTTATTACTACCAATAAAGATGATTTGGTAAAATTGCTTGGCAAGACAACAGATGCCGATGCCTTTGAAGTAAGTAGGGATGATTTGAAAGCCAAAGCCGAAGTAGAAACGGGAAAAAGAAATACAGTATGGGCAAAACCCTACAGTAACCAAAAGGATATTGGAACCTACTTAGTGGGGCTTTATCCCGAGGATAAAAAAACGGTTGCCCTATGGGGATATGATGTGGTGGATGCGGTGCCTGCTGCAAAAGAAAAAACAATTACAGTGAAACCATTAGTACGAAGGGCTGTATCGGGGATAGTGAAGGGAACTGTACTGAAAAATACTGGTAAGAAAGACTTTAATGTGTATAAAGGCAGAAAGGGGCTTGGTGATGGAACGCTGTTGAAAGTTGGGGAAGAGATGGGGATGAATAAGGGATGTAGTGCGATAGTGGTATTTAACCCTACTGATATTGGTGATATAATGTTTAGTGTTACTACTAAATAATGTTTGAAGATATGGCTATAAGGGCTATCTAGCTTTGATTTGGCAAAGTGAGATAGCCTTTTTATTGTAAGGAAAAAATGGAATGTAAAGTGACAGAAAAGAAATTAACATCACTTTTGAGGATAAAAGATAATGGTTATCCGCTATTTGTTATTTTATTTTGCCTTCCTTAAATTCAAGATACCTTTTGCAAAATAGCGGATAGCCATTGATAAGATTAACGATAAGTTTGTCAAGCCATTACCAAAGAAATAAAACAATAATGCTTAATAAACTCTAAAAAAGCTATAATTCAACATTTAAAAGCCATAATTCGACACTAAAAAGCCGTAATTTGACACCAAAAAGCCGTAATTTGACACCAAAAAACCATAATTCGACCCTATAAAGCCATAATTTGACACTTTAAAATAACAATTTGTACCTAAAAAGTCATTATTCGATACTGCAAAATGACTTTATTGACCTTGTTATTGGGAGTATAAGGCGCATATAAGTATTTAATAGGGTGAAATAGATATGATTTGTGTTTTGATAGGTTGAATTTGCGTCTGTAAATTCCCTTAGATTTGTATGGAGGGAAGTTTGGGTTTGAGAAAACCTGAGTTAGTACAAAAGTTGGTAGCAATTTTTACAGACCACATTCACCACGATAATTTTAATGGCAACAATTCTAAACTTTTTTAAACGATTATTTACTGCTAAAGCAGACAAGACTTTGTTTCCAAAAATTTCCTTAGGATTTAGAGGCGAAGATTTAGAATATGCAACTAAAATTGACTCATTGTACATTAGTTCGACGTGGATAAATGGACGAAGAGTTTATATGGATAATGTTCAGCATTGGAAAAGTAAAAAGAGTGTTTCTGATTCTGACAAAGCCGTTATTTTTAAAGACATTATTGAGTTCTTAAATGATAAAACTAGAGAAAAGCCTATTATTGTTATAAATGTAGACCACGATAAAGAGCTTTGGGAAAATCTTTGTGAAGAATATAAAGAACAAATTATTTCTATAGAATATCAGTCGGACAAAGAAAATGACAAATTTGTGTACGACAGTATGCTTGACAATATTCGTAGAGGTGGTTCTATTATTGACGGCAATCAGACCATCGCTACAGAAGAACAATTTTTAGAATATTGGAAAAGCAGACAGAAAAGATAAAACTTTCACTAGCTCAAATATTCAGCGAAGCTGGTCATTTGGGCTAGCCAGTCAGGCCAGTTTGTAACTGGAATACGCTTAGATAAACCCTTGCCTCGGTTTGCTTTTCACAAATTGAGCAAAAGCAATTGCAAAGAGTTTTATTTATAAGGATACTAATCTTTTTATCCTAAAAGTAAAATAGTTGTAGCCTTATTCTTTCCTATTGATTGGGCGTAAATAAGTTTTTAGCTTTAATAACTGAATTACCAACCCTATAAGGGTTTGAAACCCTTATAGGGATTCGCTATTAGCGAAAAACTTATTTACACCCTATTGATTTTTGATAGGGCACGCTTTTATATTTGCTGTGTAATTAATAACCACCTACATATTTTCTATCAAAAAGTAAATCAAAAAAATCATGAAAAAAATTCTAATTGCCTCCGTTGCACTATCCCTGTCTATGGCTAGTCTTGTGCTTTTTCAACTGACAGGTTGTACAAAAACTACCACCAATACGGTGATTCAGAAAGATACCATCACTAAAACAATTATTGATACGGTGCTGCCTGTGGTTTGTGATGTGAGGGGCAGGTATACTGGTACTGATCAATCATTCTTAGGTGGAGGCGGAATAGTCACTTATTTTTTAAAAGATAATAATCAGGCTTTATCAAGCGTTCACCCCACAGATCCCATTGTTAGTTATGGAGGCTATAGAAACACTTGCGATAGTGTAATTATTTCAGTTTTTTATAGTGCAAATAGTAAATATTATTTGATGAAAGCAAGAATTAGCAATGATGGTTCTACCCTTAGCGGCAAATATTATAGTGGTAGCTCCCCTTCTCAAACCAACTCGGCAGATTCTGGAACATTTACAATGAGCAAATTTTAAAAATAATTAGTTCTCATATAAAAATGCTGTTTGAGATGTATGTCTTAAACAGCTTTTTTATTTATTGCCTAATACGAAAGTGTAAAAGGGCTGCTTGTTTTTGTAAGAGCAATTCTGTGTGGGGTTACATGGTATGTTATTATAACCTAAATCCTATTAGATTTGCACCGATAATTTATTACTGTATGAAAGTTGTGATTTTTGCTGGGGGATTGGGAACGAGGCTTGCCGAAGAAACTGATATAAGACCCAAACCAATGGTTGAAGTAGGAGGGAAGCCAATGATTTGGCATATCATGAAAATATATTCTCATTACGGATTTAATGAATTTATCATCTGCCTTGGCTACAAGGGATACATGATAAAGGAATATTTCATGAATTATTTTTTGCATAACTCTGACATCACCATCGATGTGGCAAAAAATTCTATGGAAGTTCATGG
>JANYEU010000129.1 GCA_025362915.1 Chitinophagaceae bacterium
CATGAAAGGCGAGTATCTGGAAACCTATCAGGTGGATAATATTGAAGATGCACAGGCATTGTTGAAGGATGTCGTGGAATTATACAATGCCGAAAGACCACACATGAGCATTGGATATGCCACACCAAATGAGGTACATCATTCAAATCAACCCATTAAAACAGAAAGATTATGGAAGAACTATTATCGAAAACAACCTACTATTGTAAACTAATTGCAGGATTAAAAGCAACTGTAAACTTATTACAGGATTATATAACAAACATGTAAACTTTTTTTAGGACGAGACAATTCAAACGCTTACATTTATTAAAAGGGGTTGCTTCATGCCTTACAATGACGCGTTTTGTACGTCACTGATTTGCCAACTTTTTAGAAATTGGTAAATCTAGATGTAGCGTACTTTAGTTCAGTAGATTTGGCAACTTCCAAAAAGTTACCAAATCATGGCTCCACACGTCATTACCGTTTATCTCAGGCTTGCCTGATGGAAAATTCGCAATGACGACGAGATTATGAGAAGAACTATGTAAAATATCATCTTCAAAAAACTTGAAATCTCTAATTAGTTTATAGGAATAATTCCAATCAAAAAACAATAATAGCCCCATTTTTATCCCCTAGATGCCAGTTTTTTATCCTACAGGCGCATTGGGTGGCAGAGTTGAAGTTTTTTTTAATAAAACAGTTTGTAGTTCACCTACAGTTTATGACTTGACAATGAGAGTGGCAGTGACTTACAAATTTTATTAGGTCGATTGACAATAACACATATATAGCTTCTGCCGGAACAAACTCAGCTTTAGCGCTTTTTATCACTCTCAACTCTTTCCTCTATATTTGAAACTAAAATAAACTGATATGGATTATCGTTATCCCATTGGCAAATACGAGCCAAAAGAATATAGTACGGAACAAAAAGAAGAATGGTTGAAGGTAATAAAAGAACTTCCATCAAACCTTAAAAAAAACCTTGAGGGAATGAGCGAAGCGCAACTAAAAACACCTTACCGCGATGGCGGTTGGACGATTGTTCAACTAACACATCATATTGCAGATAGCCATGCCAACGCTTATATTCGCTTTAAGCTGGGGCTTACAGAAGATAATCCTACCATAAAACCTTATGGGGAAAAGGAATGGGCATTGCTGGCGGATAATGATGCGGTACCTATCGCTGTTTCAGTTACGCTACTGGAAGCTTTACACACCAGATGGAACGCAGTATTAGCTTCGATTACAACTGAACAATGGAATAGGACGGTGTTGCATCCTGAACAGGGAAGGCAAATGACACTTTGGTTTTTATTAGGCATGTACGCTTGGCATAGTCAGCATCATATGGCACACATTACATCATTGAGAGAAAGAAATAACTGGTAAACATGACTGAAGAAAGAGATTTGACTTGGAAGAAATTATCATCGGAATATTTATTTAAAGATACTTGGGCTACGATACGAATAGATTCCTGCCAAAAACCGGATGGGGTAATTGTAGAACCTTACTACGTATATGAATTCCCAAACTGGGTTACAGCATTGGCTTTTACAAAGGACGGGCGGATAATTTTGGAGAGACAATATAGGCATGCCTTGGGCGAAACGATGTACGAAATACCGGGCGGCTGCGTGGATGCCAGCGATAAAAACCTGGAAGAAGCCATAGCAAGAGAGCTATTGGAGGAGACGGGCTATAAATTTGAACGGTTTGAATACTTGGGCAAAACATCTGCTAATCCATCTACCAATACCAACCTGATGCACATGTTTATTGCTTATGGTGGAGAGTTGGTGCAGAATCAGACACTAGATCATGGAGAAGACTTGGAAGTGCTTTTTGTAACGATGGAAGAGTTGTTGGCAATGCTGGATAGGGGTGAGTTTATGCAGGCAATGCATACCACCTGTCTTTATCTGGCATTGAAGAAGCTGGGGAAGTTTAGTTTGTAAACTACGGAGGAAGGTTTACCACAAAAGACACTAAGAAAAAAACACAAGGAACACAAAGGTTTTGGTAAAAAGGGTTTCTCCTACAATATTTTCTTATTGAATCTAGTGTTCTTTGTTAATTCCATCGTGACCTTAGTGGTAAAAATACCCTGAGTAGTAGCTGTACTTTGCGATAAGAAAATTATAATATGAAATACCCCAGAAGATTATCATCAGGCGCAAACAACACCGTCATCGTGTTATCAGACCACGAGGTGGCAAAGCTTTTTACGGATGATACACGCTCGGATATTGGTTCTGAAGCTGAGAAAATGAAATATGCAAACAGCGTCAATGGGTTGGTGGCAAATTTTATACGATTGGAATATAATGAATCCCTGCAAGCCGAGATGCTGGTGATGGAACGAATAAAACCAATAGATTACAGAGCGTATGAAGTGGAAGTAAGAGAACTGTGGCTGAGTGTTTTTGAATATGAACTTAAACAATTGCACACTGCTGGTTTTGTACACAGGGATTTAAAAAGACCATCGGATATTGGCGGGCTTGCTTTCGATAATATACTACTTACCTACGAGGGCTTGAGATTGATAGATGTAGGCATCTCTGCTTTGGAATCGCAAGTTGGTAGTTCTATTTTTAAAAAGTATATAGAAATAGAATTGGAGGAAGTGCAACTTTTTAAGGACTACTTTTTGAATAGATAAATTTAGTTTTCAATATAATATTGGATTGGCATGTAATTGGCAAGTTTATCATTTTACTCAACTATATTTTTATATTGCTTTTAAAATAAAACAATTATGGAATCGTTCGACACGCTTACAGAAGGTATAAATGCCCTGAGAGAACAAGGTTATACAGAAGATTTCAATTTGAAAAATAATTCTCTAGAATATTTGACGGGGGGGCATGAAGTTTTATTTGATGAGTTTAAGGTAGATAAATTCTTTAGGTTTGAAGCAAATACAGACCCTGACGATCAATCTATCCTTTATGCTATTTCCTCCGATAAATATAATATAAAAGGACTTTTGGTGAATAGTTATGGCATCTATAGTGAGTCTTTCTCTAATGAGATGATGAAAAAATTAACTGTCCATTAATGGATAATTTGGTTGGAGGAAGACATCATTTGCATTATTGGAACGCAGAAATACTATAATGGAAGTGAAATGGCGCAATGGCATATAAGCTAGAAAGTTGTTTGTTGTAAGTAATACATTTTACGTAATAAAATAAATAACATGGATATACACGACATTGAAAAAGAATATACCAATGGGGAAATAACCATTGTGTGGCAATCTGGTAAATGTATCCATTCGGGTAATTGTCTAAGGAATAACCCAAGGGTGTTCAAGCCAAAAGATAAGCCTTGGATAACGATGGAAGCATCCATTACCGAAGAGATAATAAGTACGATAGATAAATGTCCGTCAGGGGCTTTGTCCTATTACATGAATGAAAAGTAACACTTAATTTAATCCTTTAATCCTTTTAATATCTTATTTCCTACCACACACTCCAGACAACGTTTTTGATGACAGTAATTATTGGTGAGTTCTAAGAGTGCTTGGGAATCGAAGGCAGATTTTGCTTTTAGTCCGTAATCCTGCCATTCTTGGATAAGGCTGTTTGCTTCTGGTTTTGCCTCCATCAACCAACGGATCGCTTTTTCCTGATGCGATTCATTTTTATTATAGGCTCCATAAGTAAACAGGATAGGGGCAATGGTATTGATAAGAATATTGGTTATAGTCTGACTTCCCAATGCTTTTGGCATAAAAACAGTTGTTTGATTAAAGCGGTAATGGTTGTGCCAGTAATCATTCGCCTGTACAGAAAGCAAGGATTCCACCTCCTTAAAACTTTCCAATTCTTTTATTTGGGAAAATAAATGTGTTGACTTTTGTATCAATATTGCCAACTGTGCCAACCTTATTGTCGGGAAGTTTGCAGGGCGTAACCGCAAAAAGTTTGGCTGTATGGTAATAGTAGGCAGTTTATGCATCTTCTGTAAAAAGATATATTCCTTTTGCAACATGATGGGATAATCTTCTTCCATTTTCCCATTCAATAAATTTGCTTGCCCCATTAGCAATGCTTCCAGTTGATGTATCTGATGTTTATGCTTTGATAAAATATTGATGGGGATTGATTTTGCCACTTCTTCAAACAAGAGCGTATTTACCCTAATGCCAAAGTTTGCAGCAAGCAGCCACCAGAAAACTTCTTCCCAATGATTTTTTGATTGGTGGAATAATTCTAAAATATGTGTCGATTTTCTTTCTAGTCTTTCTGCCAATAATCTTTCTTTCCAAGCAATCCAACTAAGCTCATCAATAATAGGAAACGAGTGGTTGTGACAAGGTATTCCTGGCAAATCGAGAAGGTTGAGGTATCTTTCAACAAGAAGCTTTGATACCCTGCCGTCCAATACTAATACAGGAATGGTTTGTCCGTATAGATTTTTTATTGAATTATCATTTTCCCAAACCACATGCAATATCACATTGCCATATTGTTTGTCAGTATCGTGGTGGTGTTTTAACCAGTGGGAAGAAAGGTTATGGATTTCTATATTACCTACCAATAATAGGTTGTTTATCTTGATATGGGCATCAATAAAATCGGGACCCTGGTTTTTATTATTTACCCCTGTTTTTATGATGGATAAGTGTTCGCCGGATTCTACTAGAAGATTAGCACGGTTGAAATACTGGAACTGCCAGATAAATTGTAGAAGCTTTTCGTTCATGATTTCTTTTTAAAAGAACCCACTAAGGTCATTGACCATGCTTAAAATATAAGCTTCTTGTTTGTAATTTTTTAGAACTAATTTATCCTATTCCTTCCAATGCCTTTACCACCCTGCTCACAGGCAAACCCATTACGTTGTAAAAGTCTCCTTCTATCGATTTAATTCCCACTACACCAATCCATTCTTGTATTGCATAAGCCCCTGCCTTGTCGTATGGTTTGTATTTATCTACATAAAAAACAATCTGATCATTTGTAAGCGGGTGAAAGGTAACGTAAGTTATATCGGCGAAAGCTATTTCTTTTGTATCTGTCAATAATACCACGCCAGTAATAACAGCATGCCTTTGTCCGGATAAGGATTGAAGGATATTGATTGCGTCATTCCTATCAGTAGGTTTGCCAATAATTCTGTCGCCCAACACCACAACGGTATCAGCGGCAAGTATTGGTTCTCCTATATGGTCTGAAAAATTTTCTTGGATGTACGCCTTTACTGTTGCAGCTTTTTCTCTAGCAATATGAACGGGAACATCGGCAATGGCAAGACTAGATGGATAACTTTCATCAGTGCTTTTAACAATGACAGTAAACTGAAGTTCAGCCCACTCTAGTAATTGTTTCCTACGTGGAGATTGGGAAGCGAGAATAAGAGACATGAGTTTATTGATAATTGAGAAATATAATTAAGCATATATTTTAAAGAAAACCATAGATAATATGCCAGTAAACATAACAATTTTGATTAAGCTACTTACGGCGTGGAAATCCTTTGCTGTTTGTGCGTTAGAGAGTTTTTTAAATGCATTGACGAGTGGTATAATTACAGCAACTATGCAATAAAGCGAAAAGAACCACCACTGTAACTGAAAAGCATAAAATTGTAGCAGTGCAAGTATTGAAATCAATACAACCATCCATACTGCAACAAATACTTTTGTAGCATTCATGCCCCATGCTATCGGCATGGTTCTACACCCATACAATCTATCACCTTCCACATCTTCCATATCTTTTATTACCTCCCTAATCAGGTTTATGATAAATGCAAAACCGCCGTATAAAATGGTATAACGTAACAGTTTTTGGGTATTTATTATTGTGCTTCTTGTTAATAAAGAAAATTGATTTGCCTCGCAGCAGGTAATTACTACAATTACCCATGCCAGCATAAAAGCAATTAAAAGATTACCGACTAATAACTTCTTTTTAAAGGACAGTGAATAGATGAAGAGTAATAGTCCGTTTAAAAAATTACATAGTCCTAGTATGTGAACATGTGTTTGAGTGTCTATATAAATACCAATGCCAATACTACTTAGCGTAAATAATAAGTGAAAGAAAATAGCCCATCGCCTACCAATATATCTATCAATGGTTACCTTTTCTGGCTTATTGATTTGGTCTATATTCAAATCAAAATAGTCATTGATAATATATCCGGCAGCAGCCACCAAAACGTAGGAAAGAATTAGTAGATAAATAAGGCTGCCGTGAATATTTGGCTGGATATTTTTTGCTTTGAATATTGGTTGCACTATACAATAGATAAACATCCATTGTGTCAATGCTACAAATACTAGGTTTGACCAACGTGCCAAACGAAAGAATGCAATTATCTTATTCAAGGGTTAGTTTATAGTTATCGGTAAATAAATAACTAAGTTATTTCTGATTATCCCGCCATTCATATACCCATTTGCTCTGTATCATTTCAAGATGTCCTTCATTGCTTTGCTCTTTTGTGCCAACAAAGTTTGGTACTTCCAATATCCATTTCAACAATTCAGTAAAACGTACCCTGTAAATTTTCCCTTCATTAAATTCATCGCCAAAGCGCTCGTATAATTTCATTGCAATGTCTTCGTGATCGCTCCAGTGTATCGGTGGTTCAAAATGAGTCATGATAATATCTATTAGTTTTATTCGCCTAAGAATTGTGTTTGGTCGGGCAGTAAAATATCTATTGTACCCGTTCCATTCTGCAGAACACATTGACATCCTAATCGGCTATTGATTCTTGGGTTTACTGCACGATCTATAAAATCTTCTTCCCTATCAGAAAGTTCTTCTATATAATCATCTCCACTTTCTACATATAGATGACAGGTGCTACAAGCACATACGCCACCACAATTATGATGTAATTCTATTTTATTGTCTAGTAAGATCTCAAGTAAACTATCTCCCGCCCCAATATTTGTAAGTGTTACAGACTCCACACCCTTTTGCTCAAACTTTATATTTATTGAATACATTCTCCTTTAAAAATTTCTGGCGCAAAAGTATCTTAAAATCCATTCAAGTTGATTGAATTCATTTACCAAATTAGTAATAGCCTAAACGGATGTTAAAAAAATAATTTTTCTTAAAAATAATTTGGCAGTTTGGATAAAAATAAAATATATTTGCATCCTGTTATTTAAAGGGATACGCAGTAAACTAATTGTTTCTGCCCCGCAAATAAAATTAGATAACGGGTTAAAATAGTTTTTTAACATCACATTAATGCCAACCTAAAAAATTGGGCGTTCAACTCTTGGTTTTGGTTTTTATAGGATAACGGCCGCCGGTTTCTACTGGTGGCCTTCTTTTTTGCATTACTTTTCCATTAAAAGCTATCCAGTCTAAAATAACCAAGATTTATTTGATTAATTTCCCTTGAGTCGGTCTCTTTTATTACAATTTGATACCTAGTGCTTATTTCTTTGGGTAAAATATCTGTTACCTCGTAAGCATCATCTACATCAATACCATATTTATCATCAATATGCGCAACTGCTCTTTCAAAACCTGTATGTTTATAGAAGATAGTTTGTTTTGCCTGCTTTGAGGCATCTAAAATATTCTTATCTACTGCAAGTAGCTTATAATGATACTCTTCAAATTCATTTCTTTTGTAACCTCCTAGATTGAGGAAATAAAGTTTCAAATCATTATTCTCTATATCTATAGCATCCTTTGGCAGAACCTCAATTTTATATCCATCCACCTGTGTCACTTCTCTCCATGCATCTATGTGCAACCGTCCTTTAGCTTCTGGCCAGAATTTAGTAATGTCTGGTATCAAGCTTTTTACAGAATCTCCAATGCCAAAGAAAATATCATGTTGTTCTGTATGCCTGTCTTTTACCCTGCAACCAAGTAAGACCATATATAATTTTAATTGCCCCATTATTATTGATTTAAAAAAGCTAAAACGACAGCGTCAGTATGCTAAATTAATGTTGAATTTTACAAAGAACCTTTCCAATAATTCTTTTCCTTTACTTTTAGCGAAAATTAGTCGTACATGAAAAATTTTACACCCGTTTTAAATATTATTTTGTGTATTGCCGTTGCAATACTTTTTTATCTGCATTTTGCTAACTGTAAAAAATGCACTCCTTCTGCAATCAGTAATAGTCCCGTTAAGTTTACTAACAGTTTTAAGATTGCCTATTTTGAAATGGATTCTCTCCAAAGTAATTTTGATTATTACAAACAAATTGCCAAAGAGTTAGGTAATTCTGAACAACAAAAAAGGAGCGACCTTGCTTCTAAAAAAGATGCTTATGTAGCCAAGGTAAAAGAATATCAATCAAAAGGACAAAGTATGTCTCAGGCTGATATGGCAAAAGCGCAACAGGATATTGCCCAGAGGGAAAGGGATTATCAGCAAGATGAACAGGCTAAGTCGCAGGAAATGCAAGAAGAGAGTTTTAAGAAAATACAGGACGTGAAAAAGAAGATTGAAGCGTATCTTAAAGAATACAACAAAGACAAAACCTACTCATTCATCATTTCCAACTCTTCAGATTTATTGTATTACAAGGACTCTGCTTACAATATTACCAACGACCTGATTAAAGGACTTAACGAACAGTATAAAAATAAAAAGTAACTTCTTCATTATTGGTTCATAAGTCTAATACTATTTTGATGTTCTGCCTGAGCTTAAGTTGCTGATCCTTGGTTAGTGTTCCGATTTTATTTAGTAGGCGGCGATTATCTATTGCCCGCAATTGATCTACCAAAATATCACTTGGTATTTCTGTTTCCTTATTTGTAAGATGAGCCCTCAAGATATCTATTTCCAGTTTTACATTAGTACTAATGGGACAAATAATCGTGCTTGTATGCCCTTCATTCAGTAGGTTTGTTTGTATTACAACAACTGGTCTTGTTTTTCCCGCTTCCGTACCTTTTGCAGGACTTAGGTTTGCCATGTAAATATCATATTGCCTAATTTTCATCTTGCAACAATTCCATTTCCATTAATATTTCCATTGAATCAATAGCAGAAAGTTTAGACTCTTCCCGTAGCTTATTTTTCAATATCTTACGCTTGTTTAGTTGATTGTATATGCTGATTGCCTCGTTTATATACCTATTTCGGGGAAGCTTTAGCTGTTCTGTTATTTCCTCTGTTTCATGAAATATAGTTTCATCAAGCTTCAATGATAGTGTCTTCATAAATCTTTTTTGTAAAAGTATATACTTCTGGTATATACTTTCGCTTTTGTTTTACGTTAAGTGTTTAGTTTCATTGTCTTTGTTAGAATTAGATTTTCGTTTTTTTGTTCGATGTCTATCGTATTTCAATCTAAACTATTACCTTCCAACCCGATACTTCCATTTAGTATGATGGGATTTTTAATAACATACTTATGAGCAATACAACTTTTAAACCCACACTTGGTCTGGCAGATGCCACCATGATTGTTGCAGGAAGCATGATTGGCTCCGGAATATTCATAGTAAGTTCCTCTATTGCACGTGATGTTGGTAGTGCCGGTTGGCTTATAGCCGTTTGGGTTATCACCGGTTTTATGACGCTCACCGCTGCCCTTAGCTATGGCGAACTGAGTGCCATGTTTCCAAAAGCGGGTGGACAATATGTTTACCTGAAAGAAAGTTACAATCCCCTCGTTGGTTTTTTGTACGGCTGGAGTTTCTTTTCGGTTATCCAAACAGGTACCATCGCTGCCGTCGGTGTTGCCTTCTCCAAGTTTGCAGCCTACTTACTTCCTGCATTGAGCGAGGATAATAAACTCATTAAATTTTCTACAGGCGTAAACAGTTGCGGTTCTCCCACCTTCTTTTCCATCAGTGCGGCGCAAGTGGTGTCCATTGTTCTTATTGTATTTCTAACTTATACAAATACCAAGGGTGTAAAGGGCGGCAAGTGGATACAGAACATCTTTACTACCACCAAGCTTGTCTCTATTTTTGGATTGATTATAGCGGGCTTCGTTGTCTTCAAGCCAGAAGTTTGGCAGCATAACTGGGCTAATACCTGGTCTGCTACCAAAGCTACATTGATAGACAATTGCAATCCTTCCCTCGGTTTCAACGTTACTCCCATTGCGGGAGCGGCATTGATGGGCGGCATTGCTGCAGCCATGGCTGGTTCTATTTTTAGTAGTGATGCCTGGAATAACGTAACTTTTATTGCCGGAGAAATAAAAAATCCACAACGGAATATAGGGCTTAGCCTTTTTCTGGGTACACTGATAGTAACCCTTATTTATGTAGCGGCAAACCTGATGTATATATCCGTTTTACCACTCGAAGTATTGGCGCACGTACCAAAAGATAGGGTTGCGGTAGCTGCATCCAATGCAATATTTGGAAACTTGGGAACCAAAATAATTGCCTTGATGATTATGGTTTCCACCTTCGGTTGTAATAACGGATTGATATTGGCAGGCGCACGTGTTTATCATACAATGGCAAATGATGGTTTGTTCTTTAAAAAAGCAGGCACATTAAATAAGAATTCCGTTCCCCAATGGGCTTTGTGGGCGCAGTGCATTGTTGCCGCCTTACTTTGTTTGAGTGGTAAATATGGCGACCTCTTGGATATGATTTCTTTTGTAGTGGTGATCTTTTATGTACTCACCATTGCCGGAATCTTCATCTTGAGAAAGAAAAGACCAGATGCCGAGCGTCCCTACAAAGCTTTTGGCTATCCCGTTTTGCCAGCCATGTATATAGTGATGGGCATTAGTTTTTGCGGGTTATTGATAGCTTACAAGCCAGAATTTACTTGGCCCGGGTTAATTATTACCCTCATAGGTATCCCATTATATTATATTGCGGTCGCAAATAATAAAACGAAAGCGTAAGCATGTATTTTGAACAACTCTTCAAGGATTTTAGAAATATAAAGGTTGCTGTGGTAGGCGATGTTATGTTGGATACCTATTTGTTTGGTAAGGTGGATCGCATTTCGCCCGAAGCACCGGTGCCTGTTGTGGCGGTGCAAAGGAAGGAACAACGTATTGGCGGTGCCGGAAATGTGGCACTAAATACAGTTGCCCTCAATGCCAAAACCTTTATAATCTCGGTTATTGGTGCCGATGATGATGGAAAACAATTGGCTTCCTTGTATGGCAGTCAAAACATCGATACCACATATCTTATCATTTCCAATAACAGGATTACCACCAATAAGATACGCATCTTGGGGGGCAATCAACAGATGATGCGTTTGGATACGGAAACAATAAAGGATATTTCTACCGAAGAAGAAGATTTATTGCTCGACCAGATAAGGCATTGTATTGCAACCGAAAATCCCGATGTACTCATATTTGAAGATTACAACAAAGGTGTTCTTACTGCAAGGATAATCAGCGAGACCATTGCCTTATGCAAACAACATAACATTATTACCACCGTTGACCCCAAGCATAAAAACTTCTTTGCCTTTAAAGGCGTGGATATCTTCAAACCCAACCTAAAGGAAGTAAAAGAAGGATTGAACATTTCTATCGATGAAATAAACATTACCACCCTCAATGCCATTCATCTACAACTTCAGGAACAGTTGCAGCATAGCATTTCCCTCATAACATTATCCGAGAAAGGCGTATTCTTTCAATCGGATAGTCAGTCAGAAATAATACCTACACATATCCGTTCCATTGCCGATGTAAGTGGTGCGGGCGATACGGTTATTGCCGTTGCCTCCTTAGTATATGCCACTACGAGAGATATGAAACTGGCTGCCGATATGGCCAACATTGCCGGCGGATTGGTATGCGAAGAAGTGGGAACGGTGGCTATTAACCAGCAAAAACTGTTGAAAGAGTGCGATCTTTTGTTGTAATAAGCAACCAAAACAATTAATAACTGCTCCTCATTCGCTTTCATCTTCGTGCCTCGCAAAGACGGGGATATTATGGAGGAGACTGGAAAGATGAACACGCTATTTTCAGTGAGAAGTTCTATAAATTCTTCATTTCTTACGTTTTCTAGCAAGAGCAGGATTACTTACAATGATAACATCCCCCATTAATTCTAAAATGTTTTCTTTTAATTGGATTTTTAAGGGAGTCAAATTATTTTTATTAATTAAAATTTCCTGTGTTCTATATCCAATTGAAGCAATCATTAAAGTAAATTTTTTAGGTAGATTATTTGTATGTAATGAAAATCTACCATGTATATCTGTTGTTGTACAAAGCTTAAGATCTTTTATTTGTATTAAAACATTTTGTATTGGTACGTTAGAAGTATCCGTAACAACACCTTCCAACAACCTCTCACTAATTACTTTCCCCATTGTAGTAGGTTCTGTCTTAGGTACTGTATCACCTTTTATACTTTGGGTAATACTATTATTAAATAAATGTTGCTCCGTTACCTGTGCGGAAGATTTATTGCCCAATAAAAACAACGCAGACACCGATGCCAGCCAATACTTCCAGTTTTTTCGGGGTTGCAATTGTGTTTCTATCAGTGGGCGTTGCAGTTGTTCGGTATCAAACCTGCCACATATATGTCCTGCCTTTTTCGATAGGAAAGCAAGCACTTCATTATCGGTCATCAAAATAAAATCCACCACTATTTTTTCGCAGGATGCACAAAATTTCCCTTGTGTGTCTGGTGTCATTTTATTCCAGTCCTCATGGCAGGATTGGGGTATATAAAGATGTGTTTCATTTTTCATACAGCTCGTTTT
>JANYEU010000143.1 GCA_025362915.1 Chitinophagaceae bacterium
CCCAATTGCCTGAATAACCTTCTGTACCAGCAGTAGTGATTGTCTTTATCTGTTGGCGGCTGGCACTAGCCCATACGCCGATAACAAAAGTAGGATCCAAAATGCTGGTTGCCTGACTTACAGTCTTGCCATCTTTTTGTAAGGAACTGATAGGCACCTTTATAACAAGGGAATGTACATTGAAACGAGCCAAGCCATCTTTTGGAGGATTCGTTGAATTTCCATTTGGCCTGAAGTTGCCTACATCAAAAGCACCAGCCAAATCCACGAAGAAAGGATCGTCGGCAGGGCCTGCATAAACTTTTTCGCCAGTGGTTGCTGTTGCAATAGCCGCATTCATCAAGGCATCGTAAGTGGTACCCAAACCAACAGTTGCATTCTCGATGGAGCGAGGGCCAATGTTTGGAGGAGGTACAATACCATTGGTTACAATAGCAGTAAAAGTGTTGCCACCATCGGTACTCTTTTCCAGTTTGTACGTTGTTTTCAGGTTTTGTTTACCCAAACGGATGTTGAAAAAAGTTGTTGCATCTTCATTTACCTGCGTGAAGGTGAAACGGTAAGTGATGTCATCGCCAGTGGTCGAGGCATTGTTCTTAACGTGAATTTCATAACGCACGTTAGGGCTAAAGTTGAAGTAATTCGGCCCGCCTTCTGGCAATTCAAACGGGATGTAGTTGGCAATCAGCGTCACGGTCGTCGTGTCGTCCGGGCTTCTGAAGGCGTACACATCGGTGTTGTCGGCCAACGGATCGTTGGCAATTAATGGTGCTTCTCTGTGCGAGGAAGCGTTTACTGTCACATTCAGCAACAGTAGGATTGGGAGAACCATGATTCGTCTCCAACCCCGTGGGTTAATGTTTCTTTTCATAAGTAAATACTTTTTTGTTGAAAAAATATGGCCATCTTTTTAATGACCGTATCCACTTACGAAAAAAGATTGGAGGGGGTTTTGACTTTTGAAAATAAAGTTAAAGTAGCTGCGGATGAATTTGAAACCCCAAGAATGGTAAAAGTGCCATTAGTACTGGTTTCCATGCAACCAGTACTCCTTGCAACGAAACGCGTACTCGTTGCAGCAATCCTAGTACTGGTTGCAGCAATCCTAGTACGCGTTTGCTTGCAACTAGTACTGGTTGTGGCGTTCCCAGTACTCGTTGTACTGCAAGGAGTACTGAGAACATCAATCCCAGTACTCCTTACCTTAAAAGAAGGTTTTTGACTGAAACAAACAGTTTTGGGTAGCTTTAAAGCAAGCGTATGACTGATGAAAACAATTGTTTTGGTAACAGTATGAACGTATGAAGCACGTATGCAAAAGAGGGAATAAGCAAGGGAAAAGGCTTAATAAACAAAAAGGCTTTCGATGTTTTTACAACACCGAAAGCCTTTTGTTCCTATTGACTTACTACTTTAAACTTACAAACTATTATTCATTCGAATATTCTTTCTTCAATTTATGCTTGAAAACCTTGTCGAACTTTTCCAATTTGGGTCTTATCACGTAAGAACAGTATCCTTGGCTGGAATTCTCATTGTAATAGTTCTGGTGATAGTTTTCTGCAGGGTAATAGTTTGTAAAGGGTTCGATGGCAGTTACAATAGGGTTAGCATACGCATGACTTTTATCCAATTCTGCCTTATAATGTTCTGCCTTTTGCTTTTCCTCCACCGAAGTATAAAATATCACACTTCTATACTGTGGCCCCGCATCCGCACCCTGACGGTTTAGTGTTGTGGGGTCGTGGGTTTTCCAAAACACTTCCAGTAGCTCATCATACGTAACCTTGGTTGGGTCGAACTCAACCTTTGTTATCTCCGCATGACCGGTTTTTTTATCGCATACCTGCTCGTAAGTTGGATTCTCCACATGTCCGCCGCCATAACCACTACGCACACTTATTACTCCTTCTATACGCTGAAAAAAAGCTTCTGTACACCAAAAGCAACCCTCGCCAAAATAGGCGGTCTCCGTTTTTACTGCATTCATTGTCTTTGTTTTTTGACCAAAGGATACAAACACGCCTAGTGTGAATACCCCGATTAATAATAATTTTTGCATGATAATTGATTAACAATTTTTAAAACAATAAGTTGTTTACAAACCTTTGTACGTTCATCATGGGAAAACCTTACACTTTATTGTTTTGAATTATGTATTTTAAATTTTGAATTGATATAACTCGTTGCTCTAATTTAAAATTCAAAACACAAAATTTAAAACAATCTATTGCTCCTCATCCTCGTCTTTTATTATAACCTGCGCTTTCTCTGGTTTGGGTTTATTCCTGTTCATTTGGTTGATTAGATCTGCCACAACGGCCGTCCAGCCTGTTTGATGGCTGGCACCTAATCC
>JANYEU010000173.1 GCA_025362915.1 Chitinophagaceae bacterium
GTCTTTTGCACGCTCTATCGCATCCGCTTTCACGCTCCAAGGAAATAAATGTGTAGCCTCGCCAAAAGGATCTGCACCACTGCCGCAGAAGCTATGCCAATAAGCGCCTGCAAAACGCAGGTATTCCTTCATTGGCTTACCTGCCACAATCCTATTCTCATCGTACCAACGAAAAGCAAGGGGGTTATCGCTTCCCAGACCTTCAAATTTCACTTGATTAATCCCTTTAAAAAATTCTTTTTCTCCTGTAATTACTGTACTCATGTTATTAATTGATAATTGTTAATTGATAATTGTGATTAGACCTATTTTTATTATTAAATGATTACCTTCTTCCTCTTTCTTTTCTTTCTTCTTTGTGCATCTTTCTGCCTTCGTGCCTTAGTGGCATCTTTTCTCTTTGCCTCTTTCCCTACTTCCCTATTTGCCTCTCCAATAATTCTTTCCATCCCTCATATTCTGCATTATATGCCCCATGAACGGTGGGCTCTACCAAATTCAACGGTCTTGCGTTGGCAAACGCCTCTTTTTCGCTCGCAAATATCTTCGCCCCAATACCTGCACCCTTTGCGGCACCCACGCTTCCGTCCACTTCATACAGTTCTACCGGTACATTGGTGGCATTTACGAAGGCACTGATAAATACATCGCTCAAAAACAGGTTAGCCTTGCCCGCCCGTATCACCGATGGCAGTATGCCGTTCTCTTTCATGATGTCCAGTCCGTATCTAAACGAAAAAGCAATCCCTTCTTGCACCGCCCTAAAGATATGTGCCTCGGTATGTATGTTAAAGTTGATATTCTGGTAATGCGCTCCAACCGTTTTGTTGTTAAAAATTCTTTCTGCCCCATTACCAAACGGCAATACAGACAATCCTTCCGATCCGATAGGTACTTGCTTGGCTGCTTCGTTAATTAATGGATACGATTTATCGGCAGCCAGCAGTTTTCTGGTAAAACTATTGGCAATGCCCGTACCATTAATACATAGCAGCGTACCTATCCTAGTTTTTTCGGCGGTATGGTTCACGTGTGCAAAACTGTTTATGCGGCTTTGCTTATCGTAGCTCAAAGTATCGCCCACACCATATATCACGCCCGATGTACCTGCCGTTGCAGCCACTTCTCCGGGTTGCAACACGTTCAGCGACAGTGCATTATTGGGTTGATCGCCTGCTTTGTATGTAACGGGAATATTTTTGGTAAGGGATAAGTGTTCTGCTATATCGGTACCCAATAATCCATGCTCGGTAAACACATCTTTGATGGTAGGAATGATGGAAGTATGAAAATCATAGTATTCCATCACATCTTTCGATAATTCATTGTTCTTAAAATCCCAAAACACGCCTTCCGATAGCGCAGAGGCCGACGTGGTGATGGTTCCAGTAAGCTTCATGGCAATAAAATCGCCAGGCAGCATCACCTTATCAATCTGTTCGTATATATGTGGTTCGTTTTCCTTCACCCAAGCCAGCTTACTGGCCGTAAAGTTGCCAGGCGAGTTCAACAAGTGCGAAAGGCACTGCTCTTCGCCAATTGTTTCGAAGGCTTTATTGCCATAAGGCACCGCGCGGCTGTCGCACCAAATGATACTATCGCGCAGCACATTCCTATTCTTATCTACACACACTAATCCGTGCATCTGGTACGCAATACCTATCGCCGCAATATCTTTTGGGTTGTAATTACCGGTTGCATTGGCCTTCAATATTGCCTGTTGCACGTGCTGCCACCACATTTCCGGACTCTGTTCCGCCCATCCATTCTGCAAGGAGGTAATGGCAGATTCCGTTTCGGGATATTGTGCGGTGGTAATTGTTTGTTGGGTATTTGCATCCACGATTGCAACCTTGATGGAAGAAGTACCTATATCTATTCCTAATAAAAGCATGGCAAAAAACCGTTTATTTTCGAGGTGTAAAATTAGATGCTCATTATTTAATAGGATACCACTTTTTAATGTATTTGATATACTATATTAATAATTTAAGTGATTTTATTAATTAAAAAATGATTAAAATAGTAATTTAACTGTATCTTATGTAATAAAAAAGTATCAACAGATTGTAATACTATTATCTATTAACAATTTTTTAGATGGCAGGAGAAAGTCTATATGGTATTGCCCAAAAAGTTATCATAAAATAAGGAAAATCACTCAATAAAGAAGGTTATTTACTCAACAAAGAAGGGTTTTTACTCAACAATTAAGGTTATTCCATCACGAAAGAAGGGTTTTGATAAGCAAAAACCCTTCTTTCGTGATAAAAAACCCTTCTTTCGTGATAAAAAAAGGAACTTTATTGAGCGAAAAAAGCTAATTGTTGTAACAAAAAGAGTGTTTGATGATTGAAATGAGGGAGAATGGGGATCTTTATTTTTGTAAGGAGGAATATGTTTTTAAATTTACTGATAACTCTAACAAAACCTCACCAATCCATAAATAAATATTCCCCATAGCAATATAACGCGCAATAAAACGTTTTATGGAGAGTTGATGCAGGAATACTACTATACATATTACGATAGCCCGGTTGGTGTAATTAAGATTGGTGGTACAGAAACCTACATTACCGAGCTGGCTTTTGTGGATAATAGCAACCAAATGGCTTATGGCATACCGGGTGTTAGTGATATTTTGCATCAATGCACGGAACAATTGATAGAATTTTTTCAGGGCAGGAGGCGTTCTTTCAATCTGCCCATCCATCAGGAAGGAACAGAGTTTCAACAGCAGGTATGGGACAAACTAATGGAGATACCGTTTGGCAAAACCATCAGTTATATGGACTTGGCCAAGAAACTAGGTAATCCGAAGGTGGTAAGGGCGGCGGCAAGCACGAATGGTAAAAACAAGATAGCGATAATCATCCCCTGCCACAGGGTTATTGGTACCGATAAAAGCCTTGTGGGCTACTCGGGCGGAATGCAACGGAAGAAATGGCTGTTGCAGCACGAGTTTAGGTTGGTGAATGGCATACAAACGCTTTTTTAAGTTATGAATTATAAATTAT
>JANYEU010000182.1 GCA_025362915.1 Chitinophagaceae bacterium
CTAATTTACCATCAGATTCAAAACTTTCTGAAACCTTGACCGTGTATACATTGCCAACTTTTGATGCTTCCATCTGCTCATTTTTTGGTAAAAAGGGCAACTTATACCACCGATTAAAGGATTGGAATGATAAAAAAGAACAGTAATTAGTAGGTAAGAGTGGGATTTTATAGGGGATTGTGTTCTTCGTAATCTATAAAAGCAGAAACTATATATTTGTAAAGGAACATTCTATTGATTGATGTTGGTGAAGAACACCAACATCGGCGAGTGGGCACACCGACAATGGCAGAAAGTATTTAGCATATTTTATGTAGTGACAACGTGACATTATAATGGTCAACAACCTTTTGAAGGTTGTTGACCATTGGGAGATTAAGGTTAGCATGGCAAAAGAGTTGTTTGTATGTGATTATGTGGCATCTTTGGGAAAAGAAAAACATGACTTTTGAAAAACCTAAACCAATCAATTACATTTGAATATTCCCACTTAATCAAATACAATCTAAGCAAATGATAGTTATAATCTCCTTCTTTTCCATTTTTGTACTTATCGGTGTAGTAAACTTTCTTTACTACAAGTTAAAAGAAAGAAAATATTACAAGACTATAGGTGTAATTATTGATAATCAGGCAAGTGAAGATGAGATGGAACCAGATTATGCTAGTGTTAGAAATAGCAGTGATATAAGGCTAAGGCATTATATCCTCTATTCGCCAGTTGTAAAGTTTACAGATAAAAACGGAGAAACACAAACTATTTTATTTGGTGATAGTAATCCCTATGCGCCCATGTATCCGGTTGGCACCAAAATAAAACTTTTGGTAAATCCAAACGATAGCACCAGACTACTATTCGATGATGTGAACGACAAGGTAATTGTACCTCTTGTTTGCGTATCTATTTCTGCCCTTGTTGGTGTTCCCCACTCACCGATGTTGGTGTTCTTCACCAACATCTACAAGCAAAAGCCCAACACAAGTGGTATATTTGAGAGAAATGGACTTTCCACTACATTATCCGTAATTCTTCACCGCTACTATACTAAACTGGAAACATCTACTAAAGCCAGATAAATACAAAGACATCATCATGGCAGTCTTTTCGCCAATGTTGGTGTTCTTTTTCAACATCTATAAAAGCAGAGACTACATATTTGTATAAGAAATCATTAATTCAACTTTATTGATGATGTTGGTGAAGAACACCAACATCGGCGAGTGGGGCACTCCGATAAAGCAGAAAGCTTTCCCTTTTATTAAAAACCCAAAAGAACCTTCACTAAATCAATAAAACATCCACCATTCCTTATTTACTCCTCGGCACACTCCAAAATATAATGGCATCATTAAACTTAGCTAAGGTATCTATTTGTCTGTATTTACTCAGTTGCTTGATGGAGGTGATGTCAGGGTTATAGAAATCGTTGGTAAACCAGACTATATAATTGGCATCCGATTCATTGTATTCTTTAAGGTCAATCTTGTGTACAGGTTCGGGAATCCTGAATGCCGACAAGCCACTATAAAAGTAAACAGCATCGCAGGCATTGGAATATATCTCTACATCTGGCTTAAGGAAAGTAGACTTCTTTTGCAAGAACTGGACAATATCGCTGTGCTGCCAATCAACTTCTGTATAGCCGGGAATGCCGCTATCCTTTGTTTGTGCATTGAAGGCAATGGCGGCCATTAGTTGCTGGTATTGTAGTGTCAAAAAAATAAGTAGCACCAATCCGATGGCTATCATCTTACCAATACCATTTTTTACTTTACTGATGAATGAAGGGATATAAAACGTAATCCCTATCAGTAAAGGGATGAACGCTGGAGACAATAAGCGGTTATTGATTCTTTCGTACCTGGATATGGAAGAGGTTATCAGAATAAAGAACACATATACAAGGCAGAATGTAATGTAAATGGTTTCGTAAGATGCCATTTTCTCCCATTTAAAATATCTATACAGAAAACTGATACCCAAGCACAATAGTGCAACCGTTGCTAGAATAATACTGATAGTATGGTTTGCATCGGGTAGGCGAAACCATTGCAGTAATGTTTCACCAACGTATTGAACATTCTGCCAAATAGGGGTAATACTTTTTTGCCTTACACCAGTCATTGTTCCATTCTCATGGTCGTTTCTTATCAGGTTCAAGAGCAATAAAACAATACCACCCGTGCAGAAAATGACCAAGTGGAGTAGTTTTACACTCCACTTTACCTTTTTATGCAGGAATATCAACAACAAGCCTGTACCCATAATACTGATGCCGGCTATACGGGTATCGCAAGCTAGGGCGGTAAACAATGCCGGTAAAAAAAGAGCCTTAATGGTTGGCATTACCAAATACTTCCGGATTGTGAGTATAAAGAAACAAACAAATACGAGAAAAAGTGTCTCGCTCCAAAGCATGGTGAATACATCCAGGATGCAGAAACTAATGGGCAATAAACTTAGGATAGCCCATTTGTACCATTTATTTACACCCGAAAAATGTTGTAGCAAGCATCCATTAATAAAAATAACCAACCCAACCAGAAAGCCGTTGATATAAGGGGCTATTGCAAGAATATCATGGGAGAAAAACAAAGAAACAGCCCCAAGAAAAACAGGATAACCAGCGGGAAAGATGATAAGAGGGTTACCATTAAATTCTAGAATACCATTCCCCAAGCGGATATTCCTTGCTACGCCAGCATAAGAAACAGAGTCTGGGGACATGCCTATGCCATGATAATGAGTAAGAATAAAAATAAAGGCGGCACCAATAATGGCAGCGAGAAAAGAGTCTAAATTGTGTTTAAAAGTGAATACCCGCAACCCCTCCCTCATATGTAGATTAAATCTGATATGGGCTAAGGTAATGGCTAAGCCAGTATTTAACAAATAATATTAAAAACTCACTACTGTATAACTTCAGTTCTTTGCTACAAATTATGCTAATAAACACGAATGTGTTTAAGTAGTTGTAAAGAAATAAACGTCACTTTTAAAAGGAGAAGATTAACCGCAAAGTTGGCAAAGTCATTACGCAAAGAGCCGAAAAGGTATTGTTGATTTTAGGTAAGGCGTTTCACTTTAAGGTCGCAAAGGTGGGAAGTATGAAAGTGTCGTTTATTTAAGACCAGCTACTTAGTAGTTTTCATCAGTGTACTGCGTGGCAATTTCTTTTCTACTTCACAAATTATATTGATTGGAAACATTAGGCCACTAATCTTTTACTATGTTAATCATTGGTGTACAACTAAATTTACCCACATATTGCAATATTCAGTATTTTGGCGACCATTATAGCCTAGTAATCTTTTACATTTGCCGACTTACGCAATACTGTAAAACATATTACTTTGGCATGGGGGGGATGAATGGCAAGTGCATACCCTTTCTGATATTACATTGCAAGTATAGAATAATAAGAAAATGGCAAGAATAATAGGAGTAGCGAATCAAAAAGGTGGAGTTGGAAAAACAACTACAGCAATAAATGTTGCGGCAAGCCTTGCAGTATTAGAATACAGAACCTTACTGGTAGATGCAGATCCGCAAGCAAACAGCACTACAGGTACTGGCTTTGACCTGCACAATATTACCAGCAGTCTGTACGACTGTATGGTGAATAATGTACGGGCCGAGGATGTGATATTGAAAAGCGATATTCCTCATCTGGACATTATCCCTAGCCATATTGATCTTGTGGGAGCTGAGATAGAAATGATAAATTATCCCTCTAGAGAGAATGTGATGAAGAACATCTTGGCACCTATAGGGGATAAATATGACTTCATCATTATTGACTGCTCCCCTTCGCTTGGATTGATTACGGTAAACTCCCTGGTTGCTTCGGATAGTGTGATTGTGCCGGTGCAGTGTGAGTTTTTTGCTTTGGAAGGATTGGGAAAACTATTGAATACGGTGAAGATTGTTCAAAGCAGGTTAAATCCCAACTTACAGATTGAAGGTATTTTGATGACAATGTATGATGGACGTTTGCGCTTGTGCAATCAAGTGGTGAGTGAGCTGAGGCGGCATTTTGATGATATAGTTTTTGCTACCATCATCCATAGAAACACTAAATTGAGCGAAGCACCAAGTGTGGGCAAACCAGTTATCTTGTATGATTCTGATAGTAAGGGAGCAAATAATTATCTGAATCTTGCCAAGGAAATACTTCAAAAGAATGAAATGACCAAGATGACCAATGAAGAAAGGGTTATTGCGTAGTGTTTATGATTAACCGCAAAGTTTGCAAAGGCATTACGGAAAGGAGGAAAAAGAAGACTCAACACATGCAGATAGGTAACATAGGCTTAAAGTTTTGGGAGGTTAACGGAAAGAAACGCTACTTCGTAGTATCACAGAAGCGTTGCACAAATAAACAAACAGGTTTTATCAATCAAATAAATAAAAAGAAACCCTTTCAATTAGCAAGGGTTTAAGTAATAAATAAGATGGCATCTTCCAAATTAAAACAAGATTTACTGGGTAAGGGCATACGATCCCTTCTAAATAATATTGATACCGATTTGCAGACAACTGCCGGTAGACTTAAAAGTGAAGTGGTGGAACAGGCAACCACTTCTTCCCGTATCCCTTTGGACAAAATAGTATTGAACCCAAAGCAGCCCCGCCGCGATTTTGATGAAACAGCGCTACACGAACTAGCCGCTTCTATCAGGATACACGACATCATCCAGCCGCTAACAGTAACCAAGTTAGCCGATGGTAAATACCAATTGATAGCAGGTGAAAGGCGTTTTAGGGCTAGCAAATTGGCTGGTCTTCCTGACGTTCCAGTGTATATACGCCAAGCAAATGACAGCGAACTACTGGAACTTGCCTTGCTCGAAAATTTACAAAGAGAGAATCTTAACGCAGTAGAAATAGGACTTAGCTACAAGCGCATGATGGATGAGCTAAACTTTACCCAAGAACAAGTGGCAGAACGGATGGGTAAGGAACGTAGTACGGTTACCAATTATATCCGTTTGTTGAAATTACCTCCTGACATTCTTTTGTCAGTTCGTAATGGCGGATTGAGTATGGGACATGCCAGGGCCTTGATAAATATTGATACCGTGGATAAACAACTATTTGTTTTTCATGAGATAAAATTGAAAGAACTAAGTGTACGTCAAACGGAAGAACTTGTACGTAAGTTATATAAAACTGATAAGGTAGCAGGCACACCTGCCAATACTAATACATTAGCTCCTGCCTATAAAAAGATAGAGGACAACCTGGCTTCGCATTTTAGTACAAAAGTTAAAATGGTGGTGGGCAAGAACGGTACAGGCAGCATTACCTTAGAATACTTCTCTTTAGAGGAATTGAACAAGATTTTAGATCAGATGCAAGTTGTGGTCAGCTAGAGATTAATTATGCCGATATACCGTTTCATATTATTAGTTACCTTCTTATTGGGGTCAAATATTTATCTGTCTGCACAGTATGGCAGTAAACCCGATTCTTCTACCAATACAATATCCCTTGCAAAAGATTCATTAAAGGAACTGATTGTAGTAGATACTTCTTCAAAAAAGAAACATATACCAAGAATCGCCACCATACGGTCTGCCATCATACCAGGATGGGGACAGGCTTACAACCATGAATACTGGAAGATACCCATTGTGTGGGGAGCTATAGGAATACCAATTTATACATTCTTTTACAACAATAGTTATTACAAAAAAACAAGCTATGCGTATGGTGTAAGGTACAGGCAATCTGTCAATCCTACTGATACAACTGGCGTTGAGAGTATAGACCCCCAATTGAAAAAGCTTGATTTATATTCTTTGGAACTGTATCGAAACTCATTCAGGAAAGATAGGGACTATTCTGTTTTATGGTTCTTAATACTTTGGGGTGTGAATGTGGTTGATGCAACCGTTTTTGCACACCTGAAAGACTTTGATGTAAGCCGTGACCTGAGCTTGCATATAACCCCAAGCCTTAACAACATGACAGGCGCACCTAGTGTAAGCCTTGCTTTGGTAAACAAAAAGAGAGAACATAAATTAAGTAGTTTAGCACTTAAATATTAATACTTATGAAAATAGCATTGATAGGATATGGAAAAATGGGAAAGGCAATAGAAGAAATTGCAGTAGCCAAAGGGCATGAAATATTATTGAAACTAGATATATCCAACCCAGAAGATTTTACTACAGAGAACTTAGCCAAGTGTGACGTAGCTATTGAGTTTACAAGTCCACATAGTGCTGTTGAAAATTTAAAGAAGTGTTTTGCAGCAGGCCTTCCTGTTGTTTGCGGTAGTACAGGGTGGCTATCTAAATGGGAAGAAATTGTTAATGACTGCACTACAAAGAATGCGTCGATGGTTTATGCAAGTAACTATAGTATTGGTGTAAACCTATTCTTTGAATTGAATACTTACCTAGCCAAACTAATGAGTAAACACACCGATTACGATGTGATTCTGGATGAAATACACCACACCCAAAAGAGAGATGCGCCAAGTGGTACCGCTATTACCTTGGCAGAACAAGTGCTAGCCAACATTACTCGAAAGAAACAATGGGTAAACCACCTGAGCGACAATACAGACGAACTGGAAATAATCAGCGAAAGGATTGATCCGGCTCCGGGAACCCATAAGATAAAGTACCACTCCCCTATTGATGATATAGAGATAATCCATACTGCACATAACCGTCAAGGCTTTGCTGGTGGAGCCGTACTTGCTGCGGAATTTATTCTCGGTAAGAAAGGCATTTACAATATGAAACAGGTATTGGGGCTTTAAAGAGCTGTTCATTTAGATTGAAATATACTATGATTTCAGGGTGATGATCAGGTAGCTTAGTGTATTAACTACATGGTGCAACTAAACATTGCAGCATGTGCAACTGATATTGGCGTAATTTGACTTTTAAATTGGGAAATAGTATCCAGCCTATCAATTACTGATAAAAAATAGGGGAATGGGTTACCCAAATATTTCGTTGAGTAATCCTGCCAACCTAATGCCTCCCTTCAATAGTTGCTCATTTAGCGAAGCAATATGGTCATAGCTGTAGCGGTAACTAAGTTTTTGATCGGGTTGTTTTATCTCTGCATAAACACTATTGGCCAGTTGGTAAGATTGAAATATCCATGTAGTCAACGGTTGACCTTGCCATGTTTTTTGTTGGTTAGGTGTAGCATGATCTATGGCTGCGGTATATTCTGTATAACTCAGTTGTTGGTTGTCTATCATCTTGTCGTCCCAAACAGCATGGAGATTTGTCGGTTGGTTAAACCAAGATACTTTTATCGAGTTGCCGCCCTTGTCTTCCGCATGTCCGGTATGTAATGGTTGGTGTATGTCGCCTACAATATGAATCAACAAACGTAGATACATCAATTGTTTTTCTTTGCTGAGGCTTTTATTCTTTAGCTGCGCAATAATAAAATTTAGTTTAACATAAACATCGGTAGCCGTGTCTGTCTTTAGCTTACTAGCCATAGAAGTGGCTGTTAAAGTAGTATCATCAAAGTCAATATAATGCCAGCTATTGAGGTATTTAAAGCTGGTATCCGATTTTACAAAGTCAGCCCAATTACTTGCCAGCGCCATAGATTCATCACCCAAAATATTTTTAACAGCCAGTTTGGTCTTGGGCGATAAATGATGTGAGGCCACTTCGCCCACTATCCGATGGCCGAGCGTTCCCCATGCCATTGAGGCAAACGGTAGACTTAGAAATGCTCCGATAATTATAAACTGTTGTATGCTTTTATTTGCCATAATGTTGTTTTGCCACAAACATACTGTAAATCATAAGACGTTTTTTAATCTTTAAGGGGTATGAAAATATTTAGCTTAGGAACATACCATACAAAAACTGCTAACTTTACCCCAAAGAAAGAAATGATTACAAACATCGATCAACTGGATTTTACGAAACAATACAGTTATGCCGACTACCTTACCTGGCATTTTGAAGAACGGGTAGAATTGATAAGGGGTTGGATAAGCAGGATGAGTCCTGCGCCATTGGTTGTGCACCAAAGAATTTTAGGAAAGATTTCGCTTTATATAGGAGGATATTTATTGGATAAAAGGTGCGAGTTGTTCATTGCACCTTTCGATGTACGCCTTACCAACAAACGCAAATCGGTTTCCAACAAAGCCATTGTTTCTGTAGTGCAGCCCGACCTTTCCATTATCTGCGATCCAGACAAGCTTGACGAAAAAGGATGCATTGGTGCACCCGACTGGATAATAGAAATACTAAGCCCCGGCAATACCAGAAAGGAAATGAGAGAAAAGTTCTCGTTATATGAAGAAAACGGGGTGAGGGAATATTGGATCGTGGATCCTGTACACCTCATGGTGCAGGTATTTGATTTAGTTAATGATAAGTTTGCTTGGCGTGGTAACTATGTAAAGGAAGATTTGATTCCTGTAGGGATATTTGAAGATTTTACAATTGATACAAATCCATTATTCGATTAAAGTAAAAGATATTTACCATTAATTTTTGCGTTATGATTACAAACATCGAACAACTAAACTTTGGCGAAAAATACACTTATGGTGATTGCCCATTGCTATAATACAATTCTAATGAGTAGCATAAATAGTCCTAAATAATTAATTTGTTTAGAGGTCTTTAGGCATTTTATGTTTCTATATTATGCTAATTTAATAGATTCGCACCGTCTCCTTTTTACATAAAAAGTAATGATTAATGAAAATTTCGGGGTTTACCATTATAAAAAATGCGATAATAAATGGCTACCCAATAGTAGAGGCAATAACTTCCATACTTCCTGTTGTTGATGAAATGATAGTACTGATAGGCGATTGCGATGATGATACAACTGGACTGATAGAAGGAATAGGAGACACTAAAATAAAAATACATCATTCGGTATGGGATAAAAACCTACGAAAAGGGGGAACAGTGTTGGCTGTGGAAACAGAC
>JANYEU010000186.1 GCA_025362915.1 Chitinophagaceae bacterium
CTTTACCAAACTTTCAATACCCCATTTCCTCGCTTGAGACTGCAAAATAGACTATTGTGGGGGAATGGGGGGAAATAAGATTTTTTGGGGGAAGGAAATTGCCAAGGAAGGCTTCGCTTAAAGCGAAGCCTTCCTTAAAAATCCTAATCGCAAATCATTTGAGTATTCGCATAGTGCGTGAGGGATTGAAGTGGAAATACTTTTTGTCCCCTCTTGGGGCAAAAAGATTGTAACGAAAAGCCCGACCCGGAGGGGCACGCCCAAAACTTTTAACCTTCTTCAAATTGCATTGTCTTTAATTTTGGATTTAACGGGCTGGGTATATCTTAGTTCTTTTTTTTCATTCAAATCATTAAATCATGCGTATAAATGGCAAATACATCTTTCCCTTTCTCATTATTTTATTGATGGCCTGCGGAACACAGAATGTGGCAACGGCAGAAAACCCTATCAAGAAATTACTTTCTAAAAAACAATTCGATACATTGTTTCCGCACCACGATACGCTTTACAGCTACGAAGGTTTTGTGGCTGCCACACAGAAGTTTACCAGTTTTGCTACAGAGGGGAATGACCTGCAAAACAAACGCGAGCTGATGGCTTTTTTTGCAAATGTGGCGCACGAAACCACCGATGGTTGGCCAGAAGCAGAGGGCGGCTCTTACGTTTGGGGACTTGTTTATAAGGAAGAACAAGCCTGTTTGAAGAAGCCTTGCCCAGTGTATAATACGGGGGGCATGAGCAACTACCAACCGGTGGCGGGTAAAAACTATTATGGGCGTGGCCCATTACAATTATCGTATGCGTACAATTATGGATTGGCGGGCGATGATTTGCAATTGCCGTTGTTGCAACAGCCAGAGCTTGTTTGTAAAAATGGAACTGTGGCTTTTGAAGCGGCACTATGGTTTTGGATGAAGCAACAAAAACCAAAACCAAGTTGTCATGAGGTGATGTGTGGTAAATGGATGCCTACGCCACAAGATATTGCACTGAACAGAAAGGCGGGTTTTGGGATGACCATCAACATAATAAATGGTGGGCTTGAGTGCAATACCACCAAAAAGGATGTGAGCGATAACCGAAAGGAAAGGATAGGATTTTATAAGGATTTTTGTAAGAAGATGAATATAATACCCGAAGAAGATTGTGATTGCGTGGTGATGGGGAACTATAAATAGAGACGGATTAGGTTTGTATAGCATCAAAATATAAAGAAATGAGAAAGATTTTATTGGTACTGGCAATAGCCGCAACAGGGGTTTTTTGCAAAGGGCATAAGGTAAATGAAGCCTATAATGATGTAGAAAAGGTGCGGGAGGTGAAGAGTTTTGACGCAATAGAAGTATCGGGCGCAATAGATCTTACCATTTTGCAAGGGACAGAAGAGGGAGTTTCGGTAAATAGTACATCGGATGAACTGATTGCCAGAACAAAAACTGTGGTAGAAAATGGTGTTTTGAAAATATACCTTGATGATAAGGGCTGGAACTTGAGTGGAGCTTCAGACAAGATAAATGTTAAGATAAATTATATAGACCTGAATAGGTTGGAGGCTTCGGGTGCTTGTAGTGTGGTGGCAGATAATACCATTAAAGAAAAAAATTTGAAAATAGATTTATCCGGCGCAAGCAAATTTGTAGGAGGAGTGGCGGCTAAAGATTTAAAAATTATTGCCAGTGGTGCCTGTAACTATAAACTAGAGGGTAAGGCAGAAAGCATATCCATAGATGCCAGTGGTGCCTGCGATATAAAAGCCTACGATTTACAAACTAATTTCTGTACGGTGGATGCAAGCGGTGCTTCGGATGTAAAGATCAGGGTAGAAAAGGAACTGAATGTGGATGCTAGTGGCGGAAGCTCTATCTCTTATAAGGGCGGAGGCATGGTTAAAAAAGAAGATACCAGTGGCGGGGCTTCTGCGAGAAGGGTGGATGAATAAGGATTTCTTTACTCCTGCAGTTCTTCTTTAATGTTTTCTTCACTCGCGGATGTCTGTTGATATTCTATGTGGTATATTTTTAGTAGAATAAGAAAATAGGAAATGATGAGTGGACCGAATATCAAACCAGTTATGCCAAAATATTTTAAGCCCAACACAACTCCCAAAATGGTAATGATAGGGTGTACATCTGCCATTTTCTTTGCCAATAAAAGCCGCATAAAATTATCGCTTACGCCAATTACCAAAACGCCCCAAGCAATTACGAAACAGCCCTGCCAGGTATGTCCAATTATTATGGTATAAATTCCAATAGGTATCCATACCAACGCACTACCTATAAGAGGGATAATGGATGCAAAGCCCGTAATTACTGCCCAAAAAAGAGGATCGCCCACGCCAGCAATAAGGTATCCGATAAAAGCTAAAACTATATGCATCACAATAATTAGCGGAATGCCAACTGAATTACCGATAGTTTGAGATTTTAATTCTGTACTAAATAGTTTTATGTGGCTATTTTTAAAAGGTAGATATTGTATTAATGCAGCCTCCATGCCATTGGTATTTACAATCATAAAGTAAAGAAAGAAATAGAGCATACTTATGGTTGAGAAAAAATTGATACCCGTGTTTAATATCGAGGAAACAAAACGGGTTGCAAAATCTTGGATACCACCTAAACTACTATTTATGACGTTGATATGGTAGCGTTTTTCTATAATCTCGCCTATTTCTTTTATGGGCTTTAAAAGTGTAGTAGGGTTAAGGGTTACGCTTATAATTTTTTGGTAAAGCATGGTAGCAAGAACACCAATAGGTACTAAAATAATAAAGAAGGAAATTATCATTACCAACACCGCAGCAGAGTTTGGTTTCCATTTCTTTTGGTGAATAAGCCAGTTTACAAACGGCTTACTGATTACATAGAACATTGTTGCAGCAAGAAAAGCTGTAAAAAACTCAATCAGACTCCAAAACAATGCCCCACCCAATAGGATAATGATAGCCAAAAAGAAATAACGATTTACCGAAGCCTGTTTTTTTATTGGCATGATTTATATTAATAAAATGAATGTAGTATGTTTACAAAAAAATTGAAAGTAATCTATTTATTTAAAATAAAATGTTATGAACAGTAATCAAAAGTTTTGGAGTGGTGTTATAGTTGGCGCAACAGCTGGTGCAGCAATAGCCTCGTTTTTTAATAGTGATAAAGGAAAAGAGGTATTGGCAGATGCAAAAGATACTGCCGATAAGTTTGGAAAAGACATAAAGTCTAAGCTAGAAGATTTGGACAAACAGTTTAAGGCTTTGTTACAAAAAGGCAAAACCATTGCCGAAGATGTAGAAAACCAAGCAACAGAAATAACTATTTCATAAATCAGTTGATAGTCAAAAGTCGATAGTTGTAAGTATAAGAAGCTATTCGATTTATACAGAATCTCTTTTACTGCCTATCGACTGATCACTATCGACTCTTTACTAATTTTTATATGCAAAACGAAGAGCCTTCTTTCTTTGCGGAAAGCCGCGAACAAATAGAACATTACATACAGGATAGACTGCTATTGATAAAACTACAGGTTGCCAAAGAGGCAGCCCGCTTTGCTGGTCTGTTTTTTACAGGTTTATTGCTGGCAGTGTTTGGTTTTTGTGTACTACAGTTTATTGGTATGATGGGGGGGTATTGGTTTGCGAGCCTTACGGGTAGCTTGTATATTGGTTTTGGTATAGTAGCCGCAATTTATTTTTTATTATTCTTACTGATTGTAAAATTTAGAAAGGCACTAATAGAAAAGAAGGTAGGAGATATAGTTATTAGAAAATTCTTTGAAAAAGAAAAGGAGGATAAAAATGAAACTATTAACTGAAGAAATTAAGATTAGCAGTCTTCAAGAGGCGCAAAAGGCAATACAGATTTTAAAGACGCGTATTAAGCTAAGGGAGCAGGATTTGGAACTTCGATTCCAACAGTTGCCCAAAGAAAGCCTTAAATCTGCTACAGGTTTAATGATACCTGCATTTATAAATTCTAGAATAACTGGAAGTACTTGGAGTATAATTAAAGATGTAGCGGGTTTATTATCGCCTTTTTCAAACAACAAATCCAAGTTTCTGGTTGACATTGGAAAACAAGTAGGTGTAGTTGGGTTGTTTAAAACATTTACTGGGATTTTTAAGAAATAGAACATTTATAAAAATTAGCAATACAGGAAAGTCTTTCACTTAAACTCATGAAGGGCTTTCCAAGTTTAACCAATTCATTCTTCCTATTAGCTAGTATAATTCCATTAAGCTTATTCAAGCAATCCTATCCTTTTCTTTTTGAATTTGATAAAAATTAATACCAATACTTGTTAATACGCTTTTGTCTGCCAATCTATGCTGTACATTTGCGGTTTGCTAGTTTCAGCAATCTGGAAGGCAACTGCGCCTTCCCAAATCAATTTTAAAATTTCTCATGGCGCTACCTTATCTCGTAAAGCATATTTATAATAATGGTTCCGAGGAAGTAATTCGTCGAGGAAAAAAGATTCACTCCTCTGGTTATGTTGATTTGATGGAGTATGATGAGTTGCTTTCTTCCGTTAATTTCAGGGTTAAGGACGATAACTATCATCTCTATTATAAAGTTTACATCACCCATTTCAAAGATCCCGCTACCCTAAAACTCCGTTGTACCTGCCCTTATAACCTTAGCGAAATTTGTCGCCATAAAGCTGGCGCACTATTTACCCTTCAGGATATGCTGGATAGGAACATGCTGGGCGAAAGGGAGTTGGTGTACGACCAAAAGCATACGGTGGTGAAAATGAAACAATTGGATTTGAAAATTATCCGTATGCTTTCATCGCCAGAAACGCTGATAATGGCCGAATCTTTTTTGGCTGGTGGCAACAAAGCCAAACTAGTTGCCGCAAAAGAAGAAAGGGTTGTTGCCGAGGTAACCTACAACGAAGAATTGTTTAAGCTGGTTATCCAAAAAAACGAAGAGCGTAATTTTGATACCAGCTGTACTTGCAATACCGATACAAAACACCCACTCTGCATACATAAGGCAATTGTTTTCCTTCAATTATTAAAAGCGAAGGGTGCTAATTATTTTGATAGTATCCGAAATTGGGATGCGGTTAAGAATAAATTATTAAGTCTTTACGGGTATTCACTGACAGATAATCTGAAAGGAAAGTTTGAATTTACCTATAGTGAAGGCAGACCTTTTTTGAGGGTCTTGGATAGTTCAATCCAAAAAGTATTGGCTCCTACCCCTTCAGAAGTAAAACCAAAATTGGAAGTTGTAGAGGCAAAGGCAGTTCAAAATAAGTCTGCAGAAAAGTATGAGGTCTCTGTTATGGAGGCACCTGCCATGCACAAGGCTGCATACAAACTTGGGTTGGTGGTTACCACCGATGAGACGCAATATCCTTTTATATCAATAGAAGCCATACAGGCAGAAACCGATGATGATTTTTCTAAATACACAGGAAAGATTGAAAGGCTCGACCTTAATAAATACATCAACACAGAGGTATTTAATGAGGACGACAAGATGATGGTGCAGCAATTGCGCAAGCTGATGAACACAGAGGTGAGTAAATTTCTGAGCAGAAACTCTCCTTTTAGTGGTGTGTGGGACAATATTATCCAGCTGAATACCATCGATGGTCAGCCAGATACCTTGCCAGAAGATACACGTAACATCATTAACGAATACCTACATCCTAAATACAAAAAACTATTGGGCGATCTGTCCGGTAGCAACTTCTTGTTTTATTTACCTGCGGGCAAACCTTTTGTAAATGCAAACTTGCTGGAAGCCGAGTTTTCATCTGCCCTTATTAATCCAAGTTTTACTATTTATTATGATGAGGGCATTTACACCGTTGAGTGTTTTGTAAAGCTTCCATTGGCAGAATTGAGCATAAGCGATAATGAGTGTATCAGTCCGATGATATACCAATACCACAACCAGTTTTTTACGTGGGCTAATTCCGATGCTATTTCCGTGGTAAATAATTTTTTACCCAAGGGTGAAATGATCATCAAAGAATCGGCATGGGCAGATAAGTTGCAGAATTTCATTCTTCCATTAACCAAGAACTACACGGTAAATTTTGGCAACCTAGAAAAGGAAGACATCAGGGATGTATTGCCAGATTGTAAATTAT
>JANYEU010000200.1 GCA_025362915.1 Chitinophagaceae bacterium
GGCAGATTTAAGTGTAGAAGTAAATGAAAGGGCGGCTATATGGTTGCTGGAAAATGTATTTCATAAACTAGAAGTGCCGTTTGTTATTGCAGGGAAGAACCCATCGAAGAAGCTGGAGCAGATTGCTTATCTAAAACAACATACCTGCTTGGTGGCTAATCCTTCTGTAGAGAAGATGCAAGAAATGATTGCCAAGGCACACATCAACATATTACCCTCTTACCACACCAGTGGCATTAAATTGAAACTATTGAATGCCTTGTATAACGGGCGGCACTGCCTGGTGAATGATGCCACGGTGGTAGGCAGCGGTCTGGAAAGTGCCTGCCACATAGGGAAGGATGCCAATGATTTTATAAATATTATAACCAAGCTGAATGAGCAACCCTTTGGGAACGCAGAGATAATACTGCGTAAGAAACTGTTATTAGGGATGTTTGATAATGAAGCGAATGCGAAACAACAGATAGAATGGATATGGGGAATGAGAATGAAGGAGAATGAAAACTAACCGCAGGGTACACAGAGGTATTAACACAGAGTTTCGCAGAGAAAGAAAAATCAAACATATAGGAGCATAGGAAGATAGGAAACATAGAGCCTATTCCATTACTTTTATCCCACAAAATATAAGATATGCTACAATCATCTACCATTAACTTTTTGAGTGAGTTGAAACTGAATAATCATAAGGAATGGTTTGAGAAGAATAGGAAACGATACGAAAGTGCAAAGGCCGATTACCTGCAAATGCTAGAAGGTGTATTGGCTGGCGTGAGTAAGAATGACCCGTCTCTTGCAACTTTGGAAGCCAAGAATTGTGTGTTCAGGATAAATAGGGATGTGCGGTTTAGCAAGGATAAAAGTCCTTATAAAACCAATATGGGTGCGGGATTTGGCAAGGGTGGCAAGAAAATGATTGTGGCGGGATACTACTTACATTGCGAACCGGGTGGTAGCTTTATTGCTGGTGGTATGTGGATGCCTCCGGCACCAGAATTGAAAAAGATAAGACAGGAGATAGATTATTGTCTGGAAGAATTTGATGGGATAGTAAAAGCACAATCATTCATTGATACAGTAGGCACTTTGGAAAGAAGTAGCGACATGGTATTATCTAGACCACCAAAAGGTTACGAAGAAAGTAATCCTGCCATAGAATATCTAAAGCTAAAAAGCTATATAGCTTCCACTCCTATTACCGATGCAGAACTAACCAGCAAAGAACTGATACCCAAGATAGTTGCAGCTTGTGCGGCATTGCAACCGTTGATATATTTTATAAATAAAGCGTTGTAGTTGTTAGAAACCATTCTCCATTTTCTAACAACTAATAACTAACAACTATATCTTAAAGCTCATCCTGTGATAAGGCGATAGTCCATGGTGTTCAATGGCATTTCTGTGTATGAGCGTGCCGTAACCCTTATTGCTTTTCCAGCCATACATTGGGTATTTGTCACTTAATTTTTTCATGTATTCATCCCTATGCGTCTTGGCCAGTATGCTGGCAGCAGCAATATTGGCATATTTACCATCACCTTGAATGATGCATTTGTGCAATATACCCAGATAAGGTACAAATCGGTTACCATCAATTAACAATAGCTCCGGCACTTTTGCCAGTTGCGCAACAGCCAAATGCATAGCCTTAAAAGAGGCTTGCAGTATATTTATCTTGTCTATTTCCTCATTGCTCACCATTGCCACACCGTAAGCTACGGCATTTTTTTCTATGTATATCCTCAATAAATCCCTATCCTTTTCTTTAACCTGCTTACTATCATTTAATAGCGGATGATGAAAGTCTGTAGGCAATATAACAGCCGCTGCAAACACTGGCCCGGCATAACATCCCCTACCTGCTTCGTCGCAACCCGCTTCTATCACATTGGTTTGAAAAGTATTGATAAGTGCTGCCATTATTAATCGATGATTAAATGATTTGAATGAAAACTAATTACAAAGAAACATAAGGGTAAGTCAAAGGGAATGATTTAACCCATTACTAACAAAACTTTATTATCATCGCTTCACCATTAAAGTATTTCTTTGTAACCTTGCCTAACAACAAACGTTATAGCATTATACAACGGCAAAATATGCAAAAACAGGAAGATATACAACAGTTAAGCTTGAAGATACAGGAACAATCGGTGGTGATAGACAGGCTAAAAACAGAACTCAAGAAAGTAATAGTTGGTCAACAAACAATGGTGGACAGGTTACTGATTGGTTTACTAAGCAATGGTCACGTACTGCTGGAAGGTGTACCCGGATTAGCAAAAACATTGACCATAAAATCACTTGCCGCAGCCATCCATGCGCCGTTTAGCCGTATTCAGTTTACGCCCGATCTGTTACCTGCCGACATTGTAGGCACCATGATTTACAACCAACAACGGAATGAGTTTGTGGTACGCAAGGGCCCCATATTCTCCAACTTTATATTGGCAGATGAAATAAATCGTGCCCCCGCCAAGGTGCAAAGTGCGTTATTGGAAGCCATGCAGGAAAAACAGGTAACCATTGGCGACAGCACTTATCCTCTTTCTGAACCCTTTTTGGTATTGGCTACGCAGAACCCATTGGAACAGGAAGGAACTTATCCATTACCCGAAGCACAGGCAGATCGATTTATGCTGAAAGTGGTGGTAGGCTATCCCGACAAGAATGATGAACAGTTAATCATCCGTCAGCAAACGCAAGGTATTGCAGTACCCACCATTAATCAGGTGGCAGATGTAAAGGATATATTGGCCATTAGAGGCTTAGTAAAACAGGTTTATTTGGATGAAAAGATTGAGCAATATATAATAGACATCGTTTTTGCCACCCGTTTCCCCGATCAGTATGGCCTTCACAAATTGAAGCCATTGGTAAGTTATGGGGTATCACCACGGGCAAGTATCCATCTTGCATTGGCGGCAAAAGCTTATGCCTTTATGGAAAAACGTGCGTATGTATTGCCTGAAGATATAAAGGCGATTGCAAAGGATGTATTGCGCCATAGGATAGGTCTTACCTACGAGGCAGAAGCAGAAAACATCACCGCAGAGAAGATAATAGAGGATATTCTGAAAGCAGTGAAAGTACCTTAACTAGTTATGAATTATGAAATATGAGTTTAAACCTCATTCTTTTTCACTCATCATTCATAATTCATATCTCATAACTAATTACGTGAATATTTTCAAGCAATTATTTAATAATAAAAGTGCTTCTTCCAACGAAAAGAAGGAACATTCTACCAATCTCACCCCTTTGGATGATGGGGGTGCTAGTGGTGTAAAATTGCTTGAAATAAAGAGTCGTAAGCTTACCAACCAACTGTTTACTGGCGAATACCACACTGCATTTAAAGGTGTAGGAATGGTTTTTAAGGAGATAAAACAATATAGTGCGGGCGATGACATCCGATTTATAGACTGGAACGTGAGTGCAAGGATGGGCAACACGTACAGTAAGGTCTTTGAGGAAGAAAGGGAATTGTCTGTGTTTCTTGTGGTGGATGCAAGTGCAAGTACGCTGTTTGGCACGGGAAATCAATCTAAAAAGGAAATGATTACAGAGATTGCTGCGGTGCTTTCGTTTAGCGCGGCGAATAATAATGATAAGACAGGGCTGATATTATGTACAGATACGGTAGAGAAATACATCACGCCTAAGAAAGGTAAAGACCATGTTTTGTACATGATGCGGTTGCTACTTGGGCATCAACCCAAAGCTTTAAAAACAGATTTATCGAAGGCATTGCGCTACTTGAATAGTAACAGCAAGCACAAAAGCATTGTATTCATACTAAGTGATTTTGCTACGGATGATTATGAACAGATTCTGCGCATCTCGGCTAAGAAGCATGATGTAATAGGCATCAGGGTGTATGATAAGGCAGAGACAATACTGCCGAAAATAGGTTTGATGCAAGTAACGGATGCAGAAACGGGCACTACACTTTGGATAGATACACACGATGCAAATGCAAGGGTAGAATGGCAACGGCAGCATGATAAGATAGCGGTTACCACACAACAATATTTTAAGAAAGCAGGGGCAGATTTGTTGCAGATTGCTACCGGAGAGGATTATGTGGAGGTGTTGCAGAAGTTTTTTATAGGAAGGGGTGGTCGAAAGTAAAAAGTCGAGAGTCGTAAGTCGAAAGTTATATGATATTAATAAACAGCAATAAGTTGGTAAAGCCTTTTTTTAATCTCACGATTATGAAAAGGATGCTTGCTGCCTTACTGTTTCTACTGGTTACATCAACCACTTTCTCTCAGAAAGTATCGGCAGTTATCAGTAGGGACAAGATACGGTTGGGCGATTATTTTGATTTGAAGTTACAAGTTCAACCTACCAACAATAGTCGCATAACAGTTAATACTTGGTTTAATATTCCCGATACATTTACCAACTTTCAAGTGGTTAACCGCCAGCGTATTGATACCGTTTCTATTGCATCCACCAAAGGTTACACGCAGGTTATCACCCTTACTTCCTTTGATACAGGTCGGCATTCCTTGCCGGCCTTTACGGTAATGGTGGGCAATAAACAATACCATACGCTCCCTTTTTCTGTTACGGTTATTCCGATTGATGTTACGATGCGCAAGGATTATAATGATATAAAAGATATCATTGAGCCTGAGCCCGAAGAAGATCATACCCTTTGGAAAATTATTGCGGGAGCTATCGTTTGGGTAATTATTCTATACTTCGTAATCAAGAAATGGATCATTGCCAAAAAGAAAATACTTACACCCATCCATCCCAAAGACTATTCCTTAACCAGTATCTTACAGCAATTGGATGCATTGGAAGCTGTTTATCAATCCCACAAATATCAATTATTCTATACTGAGTTGATGGCTATCTGCAAAGATTTTTCCGATTATCAATTACATATAACCACACACACCAAAACCACGGCTGAATATATTTCTATCCTGAAAGAAAAAATGCAGAATAAGGATTTATTAAATCAATATATACACCTGCTTCAAGTGGCGGAGACGGTGAAATTTGCCAAGGCAATTCCCTCTTCGGATGAATGTAAGCAAAGCATTGCGGAGGCAAAGACATTCATTACCCAACTGGCATCTTCCCAACATAAAACGGCAGCCGATGTTATTTGACTGGTGGCCTAACATTGAATTTGCCTATCCGTGGATACTGCCATTCTTGGTAGCAATCCCCTATTTAATTTATTTAAAAAGGAATAGAAGGCATCAGGAAACGGCAAGCGTACAGGTAAGTACGCTGCAACATTACCGCCCAGTTTATAATTGGAAACTACAGTTGCGCCCACTCCCTTTTATCCTACGCTGTGTGGCATTGGCCAGTTTAATCATCGCCTTGGCAAGACCGCAGGAAAAGTTTACAGAGGAACAAACTACTGGCGAAGGGATAGACATGGTGCTTTGTTTTGACATTAGCGGCAGCATGACGAGCCAGGATTTTAAGCCAGACCGCTTGGAAGCAGCCAAAGAAATAGCAAAAGACTTTGTGAATAACAGACCCGGCGATAGGATAGGCATTGTAATATTCAGCAGCCAGAGTTTTACCTTATGCCCCATCACATCCGACCATAATACCGTGCTGACGCAAATAGGCAATATACAAAACGGCTATCTCACTGAAGATGGAACGGCCATTGGCTCCGGACTTGCCACTAGCGTGGACAGGTTAAAAGACAGCAAGGCAAAGACCAAGATAGTGATATTGATGACCGATGGCGTTGACTTTGGCGGTGTTATCCCTCCAGATATTGCAGAAAAACTGGCCAAACTATACGGCATCAAGGTTTATTGCATTGGCATTGGTAGTAATCAGGTACTAGATGCCGATCCTAATGGCAAGAGCGGTTCATCGGATGGGAAACTGAGTTTTAATGACAACTTATTAAAGCATATCAGTAGCGAAACTGGTGGTCAATATTTCTCGGCTGCCAATAAGGAAAGCCTTGAAGAGAGTTATAAATCTATCAATCAGTTAGAAAAAAGCAGGGTAGAAACCACCACTTACCATCATTACACGGAAAAATTCCTTCCTTTTGTCCTGCTTGGGCTAGCCTGTATATTAATAGAGTTATTGCTTTCTCTTACGGTGTTGCGCAAGTTTCCGTAAGGCATATTCATTGCCAATAATAATACAGTACAAAATCGTCCTCTAGCATAATAATTCAAGTCTTCTTATTTAAATAAACAGCTTCATTTCAGCCTGAAAACCTATTTACTTGCGGTATCGTGCTACTTATAAGTTTTATAAGTGACCTTTTGCCAGTAAAAGGTGTGTTATAAGTTTTATAAGTGACCTTTTACCAGTAAAAGGTGTGTTGTTTTCTGTGTAATTGGCACAAATAAAAAACTGATATGATAAATCCTTCAAAATAGATTAAGAATAAAGTATGGGACATTGGCATTCTTTTGCTACAATAATTGAATTATATAAAGCACTAAAAACCTTTAGAGGCTTTTCAATTGATAGAAAGATTGGTTAGTGTTACCTTTGCTGCCTTATGAAGTTCAACATCAGCTACGATAAAAATAAAACGATACAGGGGTTACGCTATCATTTCTTTTCTAAAAGAGAGATTAAGGCCTTACTTATTATCGTGAATGTATTTGCTATTATAGCAGCCATCTTGTTCTACTCAGGCAAAATACGCCCCGAACCGTTTGTGCTATTCAGTTTTATCTGGATAATAATGATGATTAGCATCTGGTTCATACTTCCTTATAGTATTTACAGAAAGTCAACAACGTTTAAAGAGTCGTTCAGTCTATTTTTAAATGAATCGGGCATCAGGCTGGATAATGAGCGTGGCTATGTAAACTGGCCATGGGAAACCTTTACCAAATACTTTGAAAGCCCTAACTTCTTTCACTTATACTTCGATGAAAAATCATTCTTTCTGGTTCCAAAAGATAATATGGATGAGGAAACAATGAATAACCTGCGGGAAGTATTGCAAAGTAAGATAAGAGTTTAGTTATGAGTTATCAGTGGTTAGTTGTTAGGGACTAAATCATTGCTAAACACTAACAACTAATCACTAACCACTGATAACTAAGGATACTTTCTTATTTTCGCCCCACTTTAAAGAAAACAACCATGCAAGAAGATTTAGATTTTATTATTGAAGAAACTGAAGAGAGTATGAGGAAGGGTATCAATCATCTGGAATCAGAACTTATTAAAATACGTGCAGGTAAGGTGAGTCCTACCATGTTGGATGGTATTACGGTAATATATTATGATGCGCCAACCCCTATTAGTCAGGTGGCTAATTTGCAAGTGCAAGATGCCCGTACCCTAACCATAACGCCATGGGAAAAGAAGATGTTGGCACAGATAGAACGTGCCATCATGGGTGCGAACATTGGCGTGACACCACAAAATGACGGTATACAAATACGTTTGTTTATGCCGCCTTTAACCGAGGAAAGAAGAAGAGAATTGGTAAAGAGGGCAAATGGCGAAGGCGAACAAGCCAAGATAGCCATCCGGAACATCCGCCGTGACAGTATTGAACAGATTAAGAAACTACAAAAGGATGGCTTGAGTGAGGATATTGCCAAAGGCTCTGAAAAAGAAGTTCAAGACATTACCGATAAATACATTGCGCTTGTAGAAAAGCACTTGGCTGCCAAGGAGAAGGAAATGATGACGATATAGAGAAAGGTTACAGGTTTCAGGTTACTAGATTCAAGGTACTTCTACATAATATCTTGAATCTAATAACCTGAAACTTGTAACATCCTATTGCTCTGTTGCCATCTTCTCGGCGTTTTCTGCCAATTGCAACGACTCGATAAATTCCTCTATCTCGCCATTTATCACTGCATCAAGATTATAAGAGGTTAGGTTAATCCGATGATCGGTTACACGTCCTTGCGGCCAGTTATAAGTACGGATCTTTGCACTTCTATCGCCCGTACTTACCAATGTTTTCCTATGTCTGGATATTTCATCTTCTACCTTACGTACCTTTTCTTCGTATAGTTTGGTACGCATGATGCCAAATGCCTTCTCCCTATTACCCAACTGGTTTCTTTCTGTTTGGCATACCACCACCAAGCCCGTAGGAATGTGTGTAAGCAATACTTTGGTTTCTACCTTATTTACATTCTGACCACCAGCACCACCACTACGGGCAGTTTCCATTTTTACATCTGCTGGGTTCAATTCAAAATCCACTTCTTCCGCTTCGGGCATTACCGCCACCGTTGCAGCAGACGTATGTACACGCCCTTGGGTTTCGGTGGCAGGCACACGTTGCACACGGTGAACACCACTCTCAAATTTCAATGTGCCATACACATCCTCACCGGTAACTTCTATGATAACTTCCTTGTAACCACCTGCTGTACCTTCGGTTTCACTAGTTATGGCTGTCTTCCATCCTTTCTTGGAACAGTAACGTAGGTACATACCCAACAAATCGCCCACAAACAAGCTGGCTTCATCACCGCCTGTTCCTGCCCTTAGTTCTATCATGGCATTCTTATCGTCCTGCGGATCTTTTGGTATCAATAGCTTGGTCAATGCCTTTTCCAATGAAGTCTTTTGCTCATCCAATTCTGGCAATTCCATCTTGGCAAGCTCCTTCATTTCCTCATCGCCAGAATGAAGGTTATCGCGTAGGTAATCATAGTCGGCAACTACCTTTTTGTATTGATTATACTGAATGACTATCTTTTCAAGATCCCGGTATTCCTTGCTGAATTTCCCGAACTCCTTTTGGTTATTAATGATTTCTGGATTGGTCAATGCCACTCCCACCTGTTCGAACCTTGCCTGTATTGCATCTAATTTATCGAGCATTCTAATTGATTATTTGTACCCTATTCATTTTTCAGGGACGGCAAAAGTAAAGCATTGGCACCGAATGTTCAAGCATTGGCGTCGAAAGCTCGATTAATGGTGTTGAAAGTTCTATTAATGGTGTCCAAAGTTCAATTAATGGTATCGAAAGTTAAATTAATGATGTCGAAAGTTTAATTAATGAGCTTTTAAAACACAGCTTTTATCTGTCTGCCCAATAAATCACTCCAAACCTTGTATTCCTTACCCGAAGGATGCAATCCGTCGTATGCAATCAGGGAGGCATCGGTGGCAGCCAGTCTTGTAGAATCTGTTATGTATAAATAGTTGCAGTTAAAGTTTGCAGTAATCCGTTTATTGATGGAATTAAAATTATCTATCTGCTTACTAATCTGCATCTTATTGCTGCCATTTGCAAAGGGCGTAACACTATAATCTGGTATCGACAAAACAAATACATGGTTTGGTTTATTCCCAGCTAACTGAATACTCTTTTGGAGTAATTGTGTGAACCTGATGGTATAACCGCCTGTATCATAGCCCCGGTATTGGTCGTTTACCCCAATCAATAGGCTAACAATATCGAAAGGACCTTGTGGATTCACGGAGGTTATGGCATTTTGTAAATCGATGGTTGTCCAGCCAGTAGTGGCAATATATTGTATTGGTTTTAGTGTAATCCCATTGTTGGATAGCCATAATGCTGTCTGTGCAGGATACCGTTGGCTGCTATCCACGGATTGACCAATGGTATAAGAATCTCCCAAAGCTAGATAGGTTTTAGCCATAATCGTCTTGGTTGTATCACTTGGCGGCGGAATTGTTATGACAGATGTTGTTGTGGCTGTTTTATTACAGCCCATTGTGTAGCTGCTTGCAGCAACTAGCAGCAGTAATGTAACAATGACCTTTAGTTTACTTTTCATGACAACATGTACGTAAACAAAGCTAAAAACGTTTTGGTTGTCCCAATCCCTCCTCCGCAGGGCAAACGCATATAAATTTAAAACGCTTAAAATACACCCTATAACACTCCTTTAGGGGACGGATACATTGTGTTTGATGCTTCTTAACGTCAGCAGGACATTCAGGTACACTGAAATATAAAAAGCTCAAATCTCTTCCCGATGCCATCATTTATAGCCCCTAAAAAACCATTCTTCAATACTGATTTTATAGGGTAACAAACAATCAGGCACAATCCCACTTACCATATATTTTACACGCTAACCGTCAATCTCTTGTATGTCCAAAAAAAGGGTACCGATGGTAGAATTGTGTGTTTTTGCAATATAATGGTAATTTTATACGAACCCGTAAGTTGCCCCTTCCTCTTCTGGCTGGTTTTATACTCAATATTTTAAAACGTAGCTTGAGTGTTGAGATTCAGGACTTCTTCCATTCACTGGGCAAGGGTTCATTCAGTTGTACAAAATCGGCC
>JANYEU010000218.1 GCA_025362915.1 Chitinophagaceae bacterium
TTGTTTGCTAAAGTTGAAATCGGTTAGTGCAGTACCAAAAGGAAGGTTAGCACCGTTGAAACTCCATTTTGCCTGAAAGCCATTCTTGGTAACCTCTCTGTAGCTAGGCAAACTGTTTCCATCAAACTTAGGGTCTGCCCAAGATGATTTGATACTGAAATTACTATTGGCACTCAGCGGAACAAAATGCAATTGTTCGCTGCCCTTTAGTTTAAGGTGCATATCAAAGTATAGTGGCTTGTTGAAGTCTTCTTTTGTAAGGGGAATACTGGCAGAAAGGCCGATAGAAGTGAGTTGTTTGGTGCGAGGATCATCTTTATTGTCACCATCGGGATTGGTACTTTTTAGGACGATGGTTTCTACCTGATTGGTGGGCAACCCTGGCACAAGATCGTACTTTGTTCCATTAAAATTTATGCTCATTTTCTCTTCAATCCCTTTAAAATCGGAAATCCCGTAGCAAATTTTCGCCTCGCTGAGTTGAAGGGTATTAATATCAATATCCTTGGGCAAGGTAATCTTGAAGTTGCCAGAAGTATTGAGGTCGCTTCTATAAAGCAGTACCTTATAAATGGATCTGAGGCGCACTTCGGGTTCAATATTACCATCCACGTTTAAGTTTTCTGGCAACAGATACAAATCTTTTGTAATGGAAACGCTTTTCTTGGTGGTGTCTTTCTCTGTCACATGATACGGAATGTAGATGTAAGGCCCAGAAAGCATTTGCGGGCTGGACCATCCGCTGGTAACCTCATCCACCACTTCATCTTGCCTTTTTTCTCGTTCCTTCACTAGCTGACTAACGAAGGCCGTGGGTATCAGCATACCCAATATCATCCCTGCTGTGATTAGTCCTTTAATGAGGGTTTTGCTGGATGAAAAATTACTGGTTTGGTTAAGAATTTCTTGGGCAGATTCTCTTACCACTGTGTTTCTGTCTGAGGAAGCATTTAAGTCCTCGTCGTTGTGAAATTGATTGTGTTCCATGATTGTGTCATTTTTTGTTGTTAAGAAATACTTGTTTATTTGTTTATATGAGAGTGCTATAGCAATGAGTGAGGGGATAAATAAAGCAAGGGTGGCGTAAGCGACGGCTGGAAGTCTCTCGGTTAAATTACTGGTAGCCAGAAGAGAAAATAAAACCCCATAAATAAGTGTAGATAGAAAGCATGTGAGGATAAGGCAGTAGTATTTGGGTTTAATTGAAGTCTCTAAATAATTTATAATAGGTACTGTGATATATAAAACCCAATAGAATGGCAAACTCCCAATAATTGATACGGTGAGAATAATTGGGGAACTGGATATGCATTGAAATTCTCGTTCTATGATAGAAACTATTATTATTCCCACTACAAATACAACATTTGTAAGAAACCAAATTCTCTGTGCTATTTGCGATGATGTAATATTTTTCTTTTTCATTAAAAGTACTTTGAAATTCAAAGTTTAAGTACAAAAAAAATTATTTCGTTCCTTTAATCATTTTTTCTAGGGCAGCCAAGTGCTGCTTAAAAGCTAGAAAGCCCGCTTCGGTTGCCTTATAGGTTGTATTGGTTTTCCGCCCAATAAACCCCTTTTGCACCTGTATATAACCACTCTCCTCCAGCCCCTTTATATGACTGGCGAGGTTGCCATCGGTAATCTGTAAAAGCTCCTTCAGGTCATTAAAGTTAATCTCCTCATTCACCATCAGGGCACTCATGATGCCAAGGCGTATGCGGTTATCGAAAACCTTATTTAAATGCAGAATGGGATTCATCGCTACTTTGTAAAACATTAAAAACTAAATACTTACCATACAATCCATAAACATAAGTGGCCTGTATTATTGCCGCTCGTATTTCAACCACATCATCACACCATAAACAATGTGCAGGATGCCAAAACCGAGTGTCCAGAATAACAGACCACTTCCTATGAAGAACAGGTTAATGATGCCCAATAACAATTGGGAGTAACCCAGATACCGTACTTCCACCAATGTATATTTAGAGGCATTGACCAACGCCAGACCATAAAAAAGAAGGCATCCCGGAGCAACCAATCCTACCCCACCCAACAACATTAGCTTTAGTAAAAAAAGACCTCCCACCAATAAGGGAATGGCTATATTGATAAACAACCGCTTGGAGGTAGTACCCCAAAGGGAAACATGGGTACGCTTACTCCTGATAAACGTAAAAATAAAAGAGGAAACCAAGGCTGCCATAAAAGTGAGGATGGCAATTTGGACAAGCCTGTTGCCAAGCAAACTATTCAGCAATGAAGTATCAAGTGTAACAGTGGCATCATCAGCAGGATTGAGGTTTTGTAAAACACGGGCATGGGTATTCATCAATTCATTATTGGCAAAATAAGCCCCCACCAAAGCGCAAGTGCCTGCCGCTATACCACTTAAGCCGCTCAAACTGATAAACCGGCTACTGCGCTCCATCATCTGTTTTATGTGCTGGAGTTCTTCTTGCTGTTTTAAATCTGCATTGTTCATAAAAGCACTTTGAAATACAAAGTAAATAGGTTTTATTCAATCAAACAAAAAAATTTTTCGAAAACTTTACTTTTTTATCCTTTTTAACTAAAAGAAGTTACGCAGTTTTATTCCCAAATATCCATGTTTCCCTATTAAGGAGTAAAAATTCAACACATAGGCACATTAGGCGCATAGAAAAAGAAAAATAAGGAAAGAGACGTTGCACTTTCAGGTCACATAGACTCGAGTATAAAAAAGTGAAACTTTTTCACTATGCGTTCTTTTCTTTTTTTTTCTATAAACCAGCAAACTATGTCCCTTATGTGCCTATGTGTTGAATTTTGTTAAATGTGAATAGAACTGCGTAACATCAGTTAACTAAAAGAAAAGGATTGATTGTTTATTAAAATAAATAAGTGTCAATAGATTATAAGCTAGAAAAGCTTTGTAAATAGGCAGTTATAAGTAAGAAATCGCATCACTTAGATGACTTGCTTAAATTAACAGACCACTCTAATAGAAAGCAGCAAATCAACCATTCAATCTGATAAGAATTAATAACTACATATCTCACCACTTACCCAATAACCTACCTCGCCTGTTCATCCCTTTAATTGTTTATTAAAAGTGAAATATTTTACCACTCAAACATTTTTTTTGTTTCGAAGGGGTTAGCATCTATTTTCGAGACTTATTAAATAGAACGCAATGTATTCGCTTAAAAAAATGCAGTTTTTATTGCTTTGTGCAACCCTACTTGTTACAGCCGTCATGGCTCAACAACCAAAGTACGACCAGCACAAGGTATTCGACCCAATATTCTACACTACAAATGGCAATGAATACCGTACGGCTGGTGGCGAACCGGGCTTTAAATACTGGCAAAACAAGGCCGATTACAAAATAGCCGTATCATTGGATACCGCCATCCATAAGGTAACAGGCTCCGTAACTATTACCTACACCAACAACAGTCCGGATAGATTGCCATTTTTATGGTTGCAATTAGACCAAAATATTTATAAGGAAGATTCTCGTGCAGAAGCCACCAGTACCATCAATGGAGGCAGGTGGGCAAACAAGGCATTTACCAAAGGTGATGAGATAAAATCTGTTACGGTTATTCAAAACGGAAAATCGGAAAAAGCTGATTACCTCATCAATGATACGCGCCTACAGCTAAAACTGAAAGATACCCTGAATGCCGCTGGTGCAAAACTGACGATTAAGATAGCATACTCCTTTATATTGCCAGAATATGGTACGGATAGGTGCGGGAGACTGAACTCGCTAAATGGTTGGATATATGAAGTGGCGCAGTGGTACCCAAGAATGGAAGTGTATGATGATATTCTTGGCTGGAACACCCTCCCTACCAAGGTGCAGGAGAGTTTTATCTGGAATATGGTGATATAGATTATAGCATAACCGCCCCGGCAGACATGGTGGTGGTTGGTTCTGGCGAATTGATGAATCCTACGGAAGTACTTACCCCGAATGTAATGGCCAGATTGGCGAAAGCTAAAAACAGTGATACCACTATAACAATCAAGGGTGAAAAAGAAATATCAGATACCGCTTTCTACCCTAGAAAGCCGACCCTGACCTGGCATTTTCTCTGCAAGAACACAAGAGATGTGGCATGGGCAGCATCGAAGGCATTTATATGGGATGCTGCACGTATCAATCTGCCAAGTGGCAAGAAGGCATTGGCACAATCTGTTTATCCATTTGAAAGTAAGGCCAATGATGCTTGGGGAAGGAGTACAGAATATGTGAAGAATGCGATAGAATTATATTCTGATGAATGGTTTGAATATACTTATCCTGTTGCCACGAACGTATCTGGTGTAGTAAATGGAATGGAATATCCGGGTATTGTTTTCTGTGGTCATACTGCCAAGACAAGTGAGCTTTGGGGCGTAACCAACCATGAATTTGGACACAACTGGTTTCCGATGATTGTAGGTAGCAACGAGAGAAAATATGCGTGGATGGATGAAGGGTTTAATACTTTTATCAATACCGTAGATACCAAGGTATTTAACAAGGGAGAGTACTTTGATAAAGAGGATGCACAAGGGAAAGCAAAGAATATGTTTGGCGATAATATGGATGCCATCATGAATATTCCTGAAGTGATACAGTCTGGCAATCTGGGCAATGCGGCTTATGATAAACCAAGTGTGGGATTAACCATCTTACGTGAACATATCTTGGGAAAAGAGCGGTTTGACTATGCTTTCAGGACTTACATAAAACGTTGGGCATTTAAACATCCTACCCCGTGGGACTTTTTTCATACCATGGAAAACGTTTCGGGCGAGGATTTAAGTTGGTTCTTTAGAGAATGGTTCTTTACCAACTGGAAGCTTGACCAAGGTGTTAAGACAGTTAAATATATAGAGGATGACGAAGCAAAGGGCGTACTGATAACCATAGAAAACCTGGAAGAAATGGCAATGCCCGTGGTACTTGCAATCAAACAGGCCAATGGCATGAAAGACACCATACAACTGCCTGCTGAAATATGGCAACGGGGCAACACCTGGACTTTCCGGTATAAATCTACCAGTAAGATTACCAGCATAACCATTGATCCTAACCATGACTTTCCAGATATTAATACCAATAATAATGTATGGGCAGGAAACATACGGCCTGTGACCAAGGGGACAACACCTAAAATGATTATAGATAAATACCTCACTGCAATAGGCGGCGTGGATAAGCTAAAGAAAGTAACTGATTTCTATGAAACCGCTTCGGGCAGCATACAAGGAATTGATGTGTTCCTGACCTTAAAACAAAAAGCACCCAACGATTATTACTACGAAATAAATGTCCCTTCCATGGGTATGGCACTGCTGAAGGTGGTTGCCAACAAAGACAGTGTATCTATACTCCAGAATGGGCAAACCATTATATTGCCCGACGAAAAAAAGGCTGAATTAAAAGCTAGGTCAAACATATTTGATGAACTTAACCTAAAAACATCCGATTTACAACTAGATCCAACCTTGGTAACTATTGGTGAATCCTTAGCCTATCTGATAATAGAAAATAAAGGCGACGGCTATAATGTAAAAAGATATTATGACGAAATAACCGGACTAAAAGTAAGGGAAGCGACGGAAAGAGATGGCACTACAATAACCAACGATTACAGTGACTACCGTGAATTGCCCAACGGCATTAAAATACCCTATGCTAAAAAGGGAGACTTGGGAACTTATCAGATAGAATTTAAAGTGAAGGAAGCAAAAGCAAACAGCAACCTGAAAGAAACTGATTTTAGATAAGAAATCTTGTTTTACATCTAAAATGTCATGCACCTTTATGGAGGTGAGCGATACCTGCCACTTCAATTATTCAACACAGCTAGGCAATTGGTTATATAATTCACATAGAGTCTTACTGGGGAGATAATTAAAATATCGAAAAATGAAGAGGAATAATTAATATGAACGCTTATTCTAAAATGAACCTTGACGATTTGCGAAACAATGGCAAGAGTTGTAACGTATCTAAATACCAATAATGGCTCTACACATACCACTGGAGACGCATCATATAAATGCTTATGAATAGAATATTTCATTAAATCCATTGCTTAATCAATCAAAAAACATCCCTGCCTATATTTGCGGACTATGACAGATGGAACGAATGATAAAAAAGTAAGGGTACGTTTTGCGCCATCGCCCACTGGCGGATTGCATTTGGGTGGGGTACGCACGGTACTGTTCAATTACCTGTTTGCCAAGCAACACGGGGGCGATTTTGTGGTGCGGATAGAAGATACCGACCAAACACGCTTTGTGGCTGGCGCTGAGGATTACATTTTTGAAACATTGAAATGGTGCGGACTTACGCCCGATGAAAGCCCGTTGCATGGTGGTCCTTTTGCCCCCTACAGGCAAAGCGAACGCAAGCCGATGTACAAGGAATTTGCGGATAAACTGGTGAAGGAAGGCAAGGCATACTACGCTTTTGATACTGCCGAAGAACTGGATGCCAAAAGGAAAGAGATAAGCAATTTTCAGTACGGTCATGCTATAAGGGGGGCAATGAAAAACTCATTGACACTTTCTGCAGCCGAAACCGAAGGGCTTTTAGCTGCTGGTACGCCTTATGTTATCCGTATTTTATTGCCTGAAAACGAAGAGGTTAAGTTTACTGATTTGATAAGGGGAGAGGTTGTATTCAATACCAGTCAGGTGGATGATAAGGTTTTATTAAAGGCCGATGGCATGCCTACTTACCACTTAGCAGTGGTGGTGGACGACTATAAGATGGAGATAACACACGCCTTTCGTGGGGAGGAATGGTTGCCTTCGGCTCCGGTGCATGTGCTACTATGGAAATATTTGTTTGGATTGGAAAACATGCCTCAATGGGCGCATCTTCCATTGATATTAAAGCCCGATGGTAATGGCAAGCTGAGTAAAAGAGATGGTGACAGGCTTGGATTTCCAACGTTTGCCTTGGACTGGATAGACCCAAAAACAAATGAAATTACAACAGGCTTTAGGGAACGTGGCTTTTTGCCAGAAGCGTTTATAAACATGTTGGCTGCCTTGGGATGGAATGATGGCAGCGGACAAGAAGTTTTTTCTTTGGATGAAATGGTTGACAAATTTAGCATAGAAAGGGTGCATAAAGGCGGAGCAAAGTTCGATTACGAGAAGGCTAAATGGTATAACCAAGAATGGATTAAGAAATTACCAGTGAGTACCTACCAAGCGCAGGTGAAGGAAATACTAGCTGAGAAAGGAATAGTGGCTAATGACGACAATTTGGAGCAGGTACTGAACTTAGTAAAGGAAAGATGTGTGTTTCTAAATGACTTTGTAGAGCAGGCAAGGTTCTTCTTCAAACCATCCGAAACGCCAGACATAGCTTCGATACAACCTAAGTGGGATGAGAAGAAAAACATGTTCTTTATAGAATTGATACGGGCTTATGAGCTAAGTACTGTGTGGGAAGCGGCTGACCTGGAAGTGGAGTTTAAAGAACTTTCAGCTGCCAACCAACTAAAGCCTGGCGAACTGATGCTTCCATTTAGGATTATGCTGGTGGGAGGCAAGTTTGGACCAGGCGTGTTCGAAATTGCCGCCATTCTAGGCAGGGATGAAACACTCAGCAGAATAAGACATGTGCTTTCGTTATTATAAAAAAGAAAGCCACAGGAAACAAAAACCTGTGCACATAACAATCCCAGATGAATGGTAAAACGCTTATTTACTGTGATAAGGGTACTATTTTGTTTATGTTCTTGTAGCCATTTGCATATCATATATTGCTTGGATATACAGTTTCAGGTTCTACCCATAACTAAAAGCAGTTACATTTTGTAGCTGTTTTTTTATGCCCTAAACAACTATAAAAATCAATTATTGCTATCAATACATTAAAGATGGTGAATAACATACAAAAGATGGCATCCTTATAACCATATACATCCTGCATTGAATCTGTAAAACTATACAAGTAATTATGCTGCTTCTTGCCTTGCCCAAAACTGATGGTGTTTACTATAAAAATGAAAGTTAGAAGAAAGGTTGACATAAATGGCAGCAATAAGTTTATATAACAAATGTATGGGATGAAATGCAGCTAGTTGATGTTCATCTGCGAAATGATAGTTAATGAATAACTATACTTACATTTGTTTGGATGGAATTGAAGATAATACCCACAGCATTAATGGATGAATACAAAAAGCAATTGCCCAATACCTTGCAGGCACAATTTGACTTATTGAAGGATGCTGAAATATCAACAGACTCGTTTAGTTTTTATACATCGGTTTCTGTAATGGCCTCAAGTAAAATAGAAGGAGAACCAATGGAAATAGATAGCTACATAAAACATAAGATGCTAAATGTAGAATATTTGAAAGCCCTTGTAGAAAAGCCAGACGATTTGTATAGGGCATACCTATTTACACAAGAAAACAAACTCACAAAAAAGAACTTCTTAAAAGCACACAGCTTAATTGCAAATCACTTATTAACCAAGAAAAAACAAGGCGTTTGCAGAACGGGAAATATGGTAGTTATGGAGCATAAAACATTCAGGATACAATACGAAGCGGCTCCTTACAACGAAGTAGAAACCCTTTTTTCAACTTTGTGGAATGATATAGAATTCTTAATAACCCAAAAATTGAGTATAGAGGATGTATTTTATTATGCATCGTTTATACATATAGTTTTTGTAAATATTCACCCGTTTGAAGATGGAAATGGAAGAGCCGGAAGACTTTTAGAAAAATGGTTTATAGCAACTCAATTAGGGGAAAAAGCGTGGTATTTACAAAGCGAGTTATTCCATTACAAAAACGTAAACAGTTATTACAAAAACCTTAATCGCCTTGGTATGTTTTATGAAGAATTATACTACAACAAAGCACTCCCCTTTTTATTAATGCTACCAAATTCGCTGCCTAATAACTAGATAATTCGCTGTCCCTAGCTTCTTAAATCACACTTCCCTCCTACTTTTCCCCACTATTGATAACGCCCCAAACAGAATAGATAGCATAGTATATTTGTCGCTATGGCTAAGGCTACTTCAGAAACACCTTTAATGCAGCAACACCGGGCTATAAAACAGCGGTATCCTGATGCCATATTATTGTTTCGTGTGGGCGATTTCTACGAAACTTTTGGCGATGATGCCGTAAAAGCTTCCCAAGTATTGGGTATCACCCTTACTAAAAGGAACAATGGCAATGCCAATAGTAGTCAGTTGGCAGGGTTTCCACACCACGCCCTCGATACTTATTTACATAAACTGGTAAAGGCTGGTTATCGGGTTGCCATCTGCGACCAACTGGAAGATCCTAAGCAAGCGAAAGGTATTGTAAAAAGAGGCGTTACGGAATTGGTTACGCCCGGCATTGCCACCAACGATAAACTACTTGAACACAATAGCAACAACTTTCTGGCAGCTTTACACTTTACAGAAACAGACCTTGGCGTTGCTTTTCTTGACATAAGCACTGGAGAATTCTTTGTGGCTGAAGGCAATGCAGAATATATAGATAAACTATTGCAGAGCCTTAAACCTGCCGAGGTTGTTTATCAGCGAAGCCATCAAAAACAATTCAAGGAAGTATTTGGCAATAAGTTTTATACCTACACAATGGAGGCTTGGCTGTTTGATGAAGCCTTTGCCACAGAGAGTTTATTGAAGCATTTTCAGACGCATTCCTTAAAAGGTTATGGTGTAGAGAATATGCACAGTGGCGTGGTGGCGGCTGGTGCAATATTATATTACCTGAAAGAAACAGAACATCCCAACCTGCAACACATCACTTCCATCCAGCGGATGGAAAAGGATGATTACCTATGGATGGATCGGTTTACCATCCGTAACCTAGAACTATTAAACACGGGTGTGGGTGATGGGAATTGTTTGTTGAAAGTATTGGACAATACCGTTAGCCCCATGGGTGCAAGGATGCTGAAACGATGGGTAGTATTGCCATTGAAAGATATTACCAAGATTAATGAGCGATTAGATACGGTAGAGCATTTCATCCTTCAAACAGATATACGCAAGCAACTATCTGCTGCCATCAAACAATGTGGTGATGTGAAAAGATTGGTGAGTAAGCTGCCGATGAAGAAGATTAATCCACGTGAAGTGCTTCAACTTGCCAGAGGATTGCAACAGGTGGAACAGATAAAACTGCAACTGAGTGTCAGCAATAATCAATACTTAAAAAGGCTGGCTGATGCGTTGAACCCTTGTCATTTTATTGTAGAAAAGATAATTGCAGAGATAAATGAAGCTACGCCGATTGCAGTAAGTAAGGGTAGTGTTATCAATCAGGGCATCAATGCCAACCTTGACGAATTGCGATTGATAGCCAGTGGAGGAAAGGAATTTCTATTGAATATCCAACAAAGGGAAGTAGAGATAACAGGCATTTCTTCATTAAAAATTAGCTTTAATAATGTATTTGGGTATTATCTGGAAGTTACAAACCTGCATAAAAGTAAAGTGCCTGTTGAATGGATTCGTAAGCAAACCCTTGCTAATGCCGAGCGCTATATCACACCAGAACTAAAGGAATACGAAGAAAAGATAATGGGGGCAGAAGACAAGATACTTGCCATTGAGCTTGATTTGTATGATAAGTTACTCCTTGCCCTACAGGACTACATTGCCCCGATACAGGTAAATGGAAACATATTGGCCATACTGGATTGTATGCTTTGCTTTGCGGAGAATGCCTTGCACTATAACTATAAGAAGCCAGAAATTCATGATGGACTTAACCTTGAACTAACTGAAAGTCGCCATCCGGTGATAGAACGTAATCTTCCTCCAGGGGAAAGTTATGTAGCCAATGATATTTATTTAAATCCCGAAGAGCAACAGATCATCATCCTTACAGGTCCCAATATGAGTGGTAAGAGTGCCATACTACGGCAGACCGCACTCATTACCTTGATGGCACATATAGGTAGTTTTGTTCCTGCAACGGCAGCGAAGATTCCTTTGACTGATAAGATATTTACCCGTGTAGGTGCTAGCGACAACCTGAGTGGTGGCGAAAGTACCTTCATGGTGGAGATGAATGAAACGGCGAGTATCATCAATAACATATCCCAAAGAAGTTTGGTTTTATTGGATGAAATTGGACGTGGCACTTCTACGTATGATGGCATTTCGATAGCGTGGAGTATTGTTGAGTTTCTGCATAACTCCCCTTTTGCCCCAAAGACCTTATTTGCTACACACTATCATGAACTGAATGAACTGGAAGAGAAACTACCGCAGGTAAAAAACTTCCACGTTACCAATAAAGAGATTGCCAATAAAATCATCTTCCTACGCAAGCTTGCTCCCGGAGGAAGTACGCATAGCTTTGGTATTCACGTGGCGAAGATGGCGGGAATGCCGCCCTCTTTGATTGAACGTGCCAATGACATCTTGAAACAATTGGAGGCGAAACATGTGGATGATGAAGAGTCAACCGTTGACCGTGAACAGAATACCGTTGACCGTTTACCGTTAATAGATGGGGAAGTTTCTTCGGTTGACGGTAATCGGTCAACGTTTAACATTGCCAACACCCGTAAGGCTGTTAAAAGTATTGCTGCACCGCAAATGCAGCTTTCCATCTTTGATGCACACTCACAAACATTCGATGAAATAAGACAAATATTGGCGGCAATAGATATTAATCGTTTGACACCTGTAGAGGCTTTATTGAAATTGCAGGAGGTAAAGGAGAAGGTAAAATAGGGACATTTACAGTTACAAATTTGATTTGACTAAAAAACACAAGCCCCTTAGGAATGTTTGGGGCTAAATACGTTTATTAATACACTTTCAAATTGCCTGCTTCTATTTCCATTACATCTCCTTTTTGCTTTAGGATAGCTACACCATTTTGTTTTGCGAAATTTTCTAATTCGGGATAAAAAGAAAAACTTGCAATACCTAAGCACCCGTTCATAATGTTTTAGGCACGCTGATTTCAATATTTTTTTTCTATAAATAATTAACTGGATAAAATAATGAGTCACTTCCTTTCGTTTTATCCAGTTAATTATTTATAGAAAAAAATTATTGAAATCAGCGTGCCTAAAACATTATGAACGGGTGCTTAGGTATTGCAAGTTTTTCTTTTTATCCCGAATTAGAAAATTTCGCAAAACAAAA
>JANYEU010000250.1 GCA_025362915.1 Chitinophagaceae bacterium
CGCGTTGCTCGTGAAGCGTGACGCGTTGCTCGTTTCGCTTCACGAGGTCGGCGTGAGACGTGACGAGGTCGGCGTGAGACGAGACGAGTAAGCCCCAAAAGCGACAACTAGTTCTACTAAACTCCTTTAATGGATGAAAAGAGGGTATTTGTAGCGTGTAAGAGAAGATGAGCGTTTCCTATCCTGTCATCTCGTAGGAAATCTCGATGAATTAAAAGGTTGTCTGAATCAGGATTAATTTGATTTAAGGATATACAGGATTAATAAAGTACATCAATCCTCCCAATCCTAAAATTTTATAAATCATGGTTCAGGCAAATTAAAACAAGAAGTGGCTGAAAGACAGAAAGGGCAGAACGCTAGACTTTGAAGATATTCTGCATTATCAACAAATAATAGTAGCCCTAACAGAAACAGACAGGTTGATGAAGGAGATAGATGAAGTGGGGGTAGTGTAATTTAAGTTATCACCTGCGCGTACAAACCATTGATGGCAAGGTAAGTGGGGTTGGTTTTGTGAAGCAGTAAGGTGTGAAAACGGGGTATAATCCGTGTTTCTGAATAAAAAAACGGCTTATATCCCATCAATGCAACCAAAAAACTACAGGGAATAACTTATTTTGTTCATATTGATTTTTGTATTTAATCCTACACACTATATTTGTGTAGTCTTTAAATCTATTTATTAAAACAATTATCTGTGGGATACGAAAACAACGAGAAGAAATTTGCACCAGTTTATGAAAGGAAGGTAAGGGCTGGAAAGAAGAGGACCTATTTTTTTGATATTAAGGAAACCCGCAACAGTGGCTACTCTTTGGTGATAACAGAAAGTCGTAAACGCTTTGACGATAGGGGATATGACCGTAGCAGTATCTACGTATATCAGGAAGACATAAACAAGTTTGCTAAGGGCTTGGGTGAGGCGATTGATTACATCAAGACCGAGTTGCTGCCCGATTATAATTTTGACCAATATGATAATGAGTATGAGGACGGAAATGGTAGTTATCCTGCTGAGGAGAATATTTCGAAGCCTGTTGAAGAGGAGATAAGTGCCGTTGCTGTAGCACCTTCGGAAGAAATAATTAGTAAAAATGAATCATCGGCATCTGAATCACATCAAGATGAGATAGTTGATAAATGGTAATAATATTCTAGTGAAAATAGGAAGCTGGTAGTGATACCGGCTTTTTTTATGTACATTAAGTAGGGAAATATAAGATAGGCACAGTGACACCGGAAGAATTAAGCTATGGGATATAAAAAAGTCCCGGTTGCCATGGCAACCGGGACTGTAAAATGCACTTACTATTTTTAGTAAATAGGTTAACTTATTTCTTCTTTTCGTCTTTTGCAGTGGCAGCTTCAGCTTGTTTCAACTGACGGGTCATTACTACAGAAGCAATAGGAATACGTGGAGAGTTCATTATTTCCATTTCAGAAGTAACGATATCAGAAACACGTAAGTTTTCATTGATGGCAAGGTTGGTAATGTCAACTTCAATAAATTCTTTAAGGAACTTAGGTAATGTCTTCACCTTTACACCTTTCATTTTTACTACAAGTTTACCACCTTCTTTAACACCTTTAGATACGCCAACGAATTTTAGAGGTAAATCGGCAACAACTTTCTTGTCGTCAACCAATTCCAATAAATCAACGTGTATCAATGCATCAGACACAGTGTCAAACTGTAAGTCTTTCATGATACATTTATAAGTTTTACCGTCCACGTTTACTTCTGCAAACTGGAACTCACCTGTGTATACCAATGGTTTGAAAGCTTTTGCTGGAGCAGCAAAAGTTACTTCGGTTGACCCACCATAAATTACACCAGGCACTAACTCTTGAGCGCGTAGTTGACGGGCTGCTTTTTTGCCAACGCCGGTTCTCAATTGTCCTTCGATTGTAACTGTCTTCATTTTACTTAAAATTTTTAGGCGGCAAAAGTAGGGGAAATTGTTCTTGCTTATTTGAGGGACAGCCTTTTTAATGAAATAAATGGGGCAAGAGTTCTTTTATTTTAGGAAAAAATATAGTTGCACCTATAATAACGCTTATTAAAGCTGCCCAAAGTACTGCCGCAGCTGCCATATCCTTTATTGTTTTTATGGATGGATTGAAATTTGGTTCTACCATATCGGATAGTTTTTCTAAAGTGCTATTCATCATTTCAAGCGAGATCACCATAGCTATACAAAGCAATATTAATAACCATTCGTTGTTGCTGATGCAAAAATAAAAACCAGCGATAATTATTGCTAATGCAATGCTTAGTTGTATTTGACCATTCCGCTCATTTTTAAAGAAGATATACAATCCTTCGAAAGCATTTACTACTGCCTTAAAGAAATTTTGTTTGTGAAGATTCATCGGTAGTATTTTTAAGCAATAATAGATATAAACTAAGCAAGCCTTTGTTTTTGTAATTAACTTTGATTTAGTTTTTTGTAATGCACATTATTGTTATCTTTTTGTAAAGTATTTAGTGTAAATACATGAAGCGAGACGAATTAATAATATCTTGCACCGAAATTAATGACTTGCTTGTTCTTGGAAAAAACAAATCTCAAATATTATGGTCTCTTTAAGTAAAACAGTTGTCGCAGTAATACTCGGTGGGGGTGCTGGAAGTCGTTTATACCCACTAACTGCCTCACGTTCAAAACCCGCAGTGCCAATAGCCGGAAAGTATCGCTTGGTGGATATTCCTATCAGTAATTGTATGAATAGTACAATAAACAGGATGTTTGTTTTGACGCAGTTTAATTCTGCCTCGCTAAATAAGCACATTAAAAACACGTATCACTTTAGCGCATTCAGTACAGGATTTGTAGATATTTTAGCTGCAGAACAAACCCCCGACAATCCAGGTTGGTTTCAAGGCACTGCTGATGCTGTAAGGCAATCCTTGAGGCATATATCCAATTTAGAGTTTGAACATATATTGATTTTGAGCGGAGACCAATTGTATCAAATGGACTTTGCCGCCATGATTGAGGCTCACGTGAAAACTGGTGCAGATATCTCAATTGCCACCATACCTGTAAATGCGGAAGATGCCACTGAATTTGGTATCCTTAAAACAGATGAGGCAAATATGGTTACATCCTTTGTAGAAAAACCAGGTAAGGATATCCTGCACGAATGGGTAAGCGATACTGGTGGAATAATGCAAGGTCAGGGGCGTAATTATCTTGCATCAATGGGTATATATGTATTCAATAAACAAGTGTTAAATACACTTCTAAAAGATAGGCATCCCAACGCTACCGATTTTGGCAAGGAGATTATACCTAATTCTATTGTAGAATTTAAAACATCAAGCTACCAATATGAAGGATATTGGACAGATATTGGAAACATCCACTCATTCTTCGAAGCAAACCTTGCACTGACCCAAGAGGTTCCATTGTTTAACCTGTTTGATAATAATAATGTTGTTTATACAAGGGCACGTATGCTGCCACCGGCAAAAATTAGTGGCACCACTTTAGAGAAAACTTTGATTGCCGAAGGTTCTATCATCAATGCTTCCCGTTTGGAACATTGTGTGGTGGGTATCCGTTCCCGTTTGGGTTATGGAACTACCGTAGTAAGTTCTTATATAATGGGTAACGATTACTATGAAACAATTGAGGTGATGGAAGAAAACATTAGCAAAGGCATACCAAGAATTGGCATTGGCGAACGCTGCTACATAAAAGATGCCATCATAGATAAGAACTGTAGGATTGGTAATGACGTACGAATTATTGGTGGGCAGCATTTAGAAAATACCGATCATCCGCTCTATAGTGTAAAAGATGGTATTGTAGTGATAAAGAAAGGAGCTATACTGCATGATGGTTTTGTTATATAAACACCTGATTTTCACATAAATTAATGAAATTGTAATCTTTTTTGAAACATCCTCTGTGTGGGATGTTTTTTTATGCTACTTTAGCATCGTGTAAAAAATACACATTTAACTAATTAAACGATTGTTATGAGTAATGATGTAATTGCCAAACCCCGGTTACAGTTATCAGAGATTATCAATATGAGTGTCGGTTTCTTCGGCATTCAATTCGGATGGGACTTGCAACGTGCCAATATGGGACCTATTTATGAATACCTCCATGCTGATGCAGACAAAATTCCCATTCTGTTTTTAGCTGCCCCTTTGACTGGCTTGCTTATTCAACCAATTATAGGGTATATGAGTGACCATACCTGGCATCCTCGTTGGGGTAGGCGACGACCTTATTTTTTGGTGGGTGCCATCCTAAGTACGATTGCCTTACTATTTATGCCACACAGTCCTACGCTATGGGTTGCTGCTGGTTTGCTTTGGGTACTTGATGTATTTGGGAATGTTTGTATGGAACCTTTCCGTGCATTTGTGACCGATAAACTCTCTGAAGAACAGCGAACCGAAGGCTTTGTGATGCAGAGCTTGATGATTGGTTTTGGTGGTAGTATCGCTTCTGCCTTGCCCTGGTTGATGACCAATGTGCTTCATTTTAGCAATACTGCCGCTTCGGGCATCATTCCAGATAATGTAAAATGGTCTTTCTATATAGGTGCTTTTTTCTTCTTTGCGGCGGTCATGTACACAGTATTCACTACCAAAGAATATCCACCTGCTGATATTGGTTTCAAAGAGAAAGTGCAAGAGTCCAATAAAGGCTTTGGCAGTGGTTTAAGCGAAATCCTCGATTCTATTGTAAATATGCCCAAGCGGATGAAGGCATTGGCGTTGGTACAATTCTTTACATGGCCTGGCCTGTTTTTAATGTGGTTTTATTATAGTACAGCTATTGCCAGAAATGTGTTTCATGCTACCAGCGAAATTGATCCTGTTTATAGCCAAGGGGTTTCATTTGCGGGACTTACCTTGTCCTTTTACAATGTAGTAACCTTCCTTTTTGCTTTTGTACTTCCATCCATTGCCAAAAAGCTAGGTAGAAAGTTCACGCACTCCATCTGCCTGTTGTGTGGTGCCATTGGTTTGATAAGTGTGGCATTCATCCAAAATAAATATTTATTGTATGTAAGTATGACCGGTGTTGGCATTGCCTGGAGCAGTATCTTATCCATGCCTTATGCCATGTTGGGCGGCTCGCTGCCTCAAAACAAAGTGGGGGTATATATGGGCATCTTCAACTTCTTTATTGTATTGCCAGAAATCATTGCTTCACTTGGTTTTGGTTGGGTAATGAAGAACTTATTGCACAATGATCGGTTATTGGCAGTGCAAATTGGTGGCGTATTGATGATTATTGCTGCGGTGCTCTGTATTGTGTTGATCAATGAAAAAGAAGAACAAAAAACTGTCAATTAATTAATTGTATGAAGAAATATATCATTCTTTGCCTCGTTACGATTCACCTGTCGCTGTTTTCATGGGCGCAATATGCCCAAGTATACCCTACAAACTGGTGGGTAAACATGAAATGGAATAAGGTGCAATTACTGATAAAAGGTGATAAAGAAGGCTTCAATAAAGAAAAGGTAAGTATTAATTATCCCGGTGTATCTATCATAAAAGCGAATACTTTGGACAACAGTAAGTATATCTCTTTGGATGTAATGATTGATCCAACTGCCAAACCAGGCATTGTGAATATACACTTTGCCAATGCGGGTAAAGTAAATACGGTGGAATGGGCATTGAAGCCTCGCAGAAAAGGCAAAGGCATTACCTACGCCGAGGGCGTTACTTCCTCCGACTTTATTTATATGTTGATGCCAGATAGGTTTAGCAATGGCGATGAAAGCAATGATAGAGTTGCAGGAATGCGGGATCAAAGCCTGAATAGGGATTCTATTTATGCACGTCATGGTGGGGACTTTCAGGGCATTATCAATCATTTGGATTATATCCAAAGTTTGGGTGCAACTACTGTATGGATGACGCCCGTTATTGAAAACGATATGCCTAAACGTACGGAACATGGCTATTCTTTCACCAATCATTACAAAATAGAACCCCGTTTTGGCGGTGCCGAACTATATAAAAGATTGAGTGATTCGCTCCATAAAAGAGGCATGAAATTGATACAAGACGCCGTGTATAACCATGTAGGCACGTACCATTTCACAGTAATTGATCCGCCTTGCAAGGATTGGTTTCATCAGTGGCCTTCCTATACACAAACAAGTTTTAAGGATCAGCCTTTGTTTGACCCGCATGGTGCTAGGAATGAAGCCAAGATTACGACTGATGGATGGTTTAGCAGGGAAATGCCAGACCTCAACCAAAATAATCCTTATGTGGCCAACTTCCTGATACAACATGCCCTTTGGAGTGTGGAAGAATTTGGTGTGGATGGATGGCGTATTGATACCTATATATATAATGACCTCCCTTTTATGAATCGTTGTAATAATGCCCTCACAGATGAGTATCCCAAGATGACAATGTTTGGCGAAACTTGGGTGAATGGGGTTATCAATCAAAGCTATTTTGTACAAAACAACCTAAATGTTCCTATTAAAAGCAATCTACAGGCACCAGTAGATTTTCAGATGTTATTTAATGGCATTCAACCGGCAATGACTGAAAAATTTGGTTGGAATGAAGGGGTTACCAAATTATACACCACATTGGCACAGGATATTATGTATAAAGACCCCATGCGCAATGTGATATTTTTGGATAACCATGATATGACACGGTTTTTTAGTTATGTGAAAGAAGATGTAGACAAGCAAAAGATGGGTCTGGAATGGTTGTTTACCTGCCGTGGCATTCCTCAGTTATATTATGGTACCGAGATATTGATGAAAGGAGAAAGCAATCCCGATGGATGGGTGCGTTTAGACTTTGCTGGTGGATGGAAGGGAGATAAAAAGAATGCGTTTACAGGAGATTACCTTACCGCACAAGAAAAGGAAGTACAGGAGTTGGTGAAGAAACTGGGCAATTACAGAAAACAGTCTTCTGCCCTAAAAACGGGTAAACTGATGCAATATTTACCTAAAGATGGTGTGTATGTTTATTTTAGGTACGATGCCAAACAAACCATCATGTGTGTGATGAATACGAGCGAAAAAGAACAATTCATTAACCTAAGCAACTATCCAGAGAGAACGACTGGTTTTGCGAAGGCTACTGACATACTTAATGGAAACACTATTACCAACCAGTTCACTGTTCCTGCCAAGAAGATGTGGCTATTAGAACTGGGGAAATAAGTATTTACCCAGCATTTACATAGGGATAAACTTTTGTAGTGTTTGCGAATATTCTAGATATAATGGCTTGTTTATGCCTGTAGTATCCTGTACCCAATTTTCCAAACGAACAATGCCAACTCCTGCAGAAACATATTCTACAAAGTTCTCTGTATTTATATTATTACAGTTTGTTGTGGTAATAATGTTTTTAAAACAGGTATATCCATTTATTTGTGTTGTAGCAATATACGAATACTGTTCCGAACTATAGCTGCATGAGGCATTGGGGGTTCTCCAAGAATCTACCAATGAGTCGCTTATGGATGATCTACCAAAGAATACATAGGGATTAGTGCCATTTCCATCATACTCTATTATCAGTCCATTGTTATTATTATCATGAGAGGTTCCAAAATAACAAGAGCCAAATACACCATTAGGATCAACAAAATTGTACAATAATCCTCCGTTTATTTGAGACATATTGAGCGTAGAGGAAGTAAGGTATGCAGTATCTGAATAGAATTTTGATAAGGTTTTAGTACTATCCCAAAGTGAATCTAGATAAATCCATTGGTTTCCGGCCTTAAATGGAAATAGGTTGGAACCGGGACCATTTCTAGGATAGCTATTATTTACAACCACTGCTTTTTTGGAACAGGCAACAATAGAAAAAATCAATAAACAGATTAACACACTCAATCCAAAAAACTTTTTCATCTTTCTTTTTATTTGAATGATACAAAGATTGGACAATCTTTTTTTGGTTGGTGTTAAAAAGTAAACAAAAGGAATTATTAGACCGATGTGGGATGATATTTTACCGAAAGGTTAATTTGTTAGACTAAAATTAGAAAATTAGACAGGTGTTAATTATTTGAAAGCGTAACTTGCCCTAGAGGAAAGTAGATTTAATTCTTTGCAAGTATTATTCATTCTCCTATTCAAAATCAAATAATCATTAGGGCTTTAATATGAGTAGATAAGTATCCCTTAGTACAAAACATCATTACTCTATCTTTAACTAATACTGCATTGGTATGCAACCATGCAAAGAGGAAACACTATATCAGTCGCCTATTTTAGAATAGACGTTAGCAAAATAGTTTGTTATTATTTTTAATTTTTACCACAATAAAAATTAAAGTTGAACGTTTTTTATAATATTGCTTGTATGCTGTCATTACAACACAATACAAAACTCATTAAAAACAATTTATTAGAGCTATGAAAAAGTTATTAATCATCTGTTGCGCCATTATTATACCCGCTTTAGGTATGTCGCAGCATAAACCAATAAAAAAAGTAAGAAGGGTATCTGCTGCGGTTAAAGGAAGTGGTGCTAAATACGCTTTAGAAGATAAAAATGATAGTGCCCATATTTATTATATGAAAGGGTGGGATTCTTACAAGGCGAAAGACATTGATGCGGCTAGATATTATTGGGAGCGTGGGGCTAATTGTGCCAGCCCTATCCCATCTAAATATTCTAGTGCCTTTAGATATGGCTTGATGCTGCAAACGGGTGAAGGCATTACTGCGGATAAGGATGCATCTTTTTACTATTATAATCTTGGATCTGCTGACGGCAGACCAGAAGGTGATGTAGATGCCACCAAAAATGTGGCATCTTATTATGAAAATGGCATAACGGTGCAACAAGACTTTAAAAAAGCGTTGGAATGGTATCTAAAAGCCAAGGCACAAGGGAATAGGTTCTGTGATGCCGATATTGCCAGAGTAAGAAAAAAGATAGCACAAGGTTTATAATACAAGTAGGTGTAGGAAGCAGATGCTGAACTGACAATATGAAAACCTACGATATTATAACGGGATAAAGAGTTATTACTTTATAACTCTTTATCCCGTTTTGCTTTAAGGGGCCAGTGTCCGATGTTAAGCTTGAGTGGCTGATTATATATTCAAAATAAAATACTCATTAAACCATGAATGGATTTATGAACTAGTTATCTAGTTAAATTAAGCCAATTCTCATCTTTTTGGGTAACACCCGAAAATGTAAATTCAGATGAGGCATACAATGTCATGGCCGTACTTGTTAAATTTTGAATTTGATAGTTTGTTCCATTACCATAATCCAAAAGATTGGTACCACTAACATGGTATGTACTGCTATCAATTACATAAACAGCAAGCGAAGAATCGTATGTTCTATACATATACGTGCCATTGGACTTAAAATTGATGTACTCTCCAGCAGGGGCAATGGAGGTTTGGTCATAAATGTTTACACCATTTTTAGATGTTTTATCCCGATGGGATACTAAGGTCCATTTTCCTAGTACAGCAGCTGAGTCATCAACAGAAGAACTTGATTTGCTACATGCTGCCATAAACACACTGATAAAACAGAGTCCGAATAATACTTTTTTTCATCATTTTTCTTTTTTAAAGTTTAATTTGTCAATTTTAATAAGGTGTTGACTATCCTTTTCCTACTCATTTAAAGGTATTTCGGATTATATTCCTTTACAACGAAAATAGCTTTTTTTTCAACTTTATCTATCCCACTTTACTTTTTCAAGAAGTAGCAACTGCCAGAACATAAAATTCACTAGATGGGGGCGTAAACCCTACGGTCTAATATAACGATTAGTAGCAAAATGCTCAGCCTCCACTTCATAAAAGGTTTCAAAGTAATCTTCTTTATTGGGTTTAAAGGGCATTAAAGAATAAAAGAGCCCAAAGTAAGGGACATCAAAGTAAATATATTTCTCCATTAGCTTAGTTGCTTTGTGATTTCGGTTAATTAACTTGTTGTATGATTTATTCAGGTATTGATTAAACACCAAATACTCTTCTTGTTGTAAGGAATGTATCAATTCGTGCGCCTTCATGTGCCCAGCATAATTAGAACTATCATAATGAGAATCGATTATGATTGTATTGTAAGGGTTTATTCCACCAAATTTAGCATACTTATTATAATCCACATTTGAATTAATGGCTTCAGATTTTCGAGAAAAATAGGGAGTGCCTAAGAGTAAACTCTCTTTCAGCTTAAAGATATTTTTTTCATTTAGGCAAGGGCTATTGTTAATTGTTGTAATATTAAATAAAACACTTAAAAATGCACCAAATGCAAAGGGCATTAGTTGAGGTCTTACTACAATCTTGTTTTTTACACTTACAGATAAGTTTATAAAACCAATGGGCATATTGTAGTCCTGAAAAACATCGGGTTTGTTGGCAGCGGCATTTTCTATTATAGAAGTGCCAACTGAATGTATAATTTTTGAAGGCCAAGCCCAAAGCAAGGCGGCATCATTACTTGTATTGTTATTCGGGCACTTAAAAGGGTAATCGGTATATTTTGTTATTAGATAATCCATTCGCTTGCTACCATAATTTAACAACCCACCAAGTGCACCGTATTTAAAGCCACGCCAAAAGGTAGACATTGTATGTTCCTGTTTTCTTTTATTTATTACAGCACCCACCCCCGCAGTAATGCCACCAAGGCCACAATTATATACAAACATAGTTGCCTCCTGCCTGTCTTTATCACTTTGTGTATAGCCACTTTGGGAATGAGATAGGTTAATTAAAAAGGTAAGGATTACTATCTTCCAAAATAAATTGCCTGTTTTCATTGAGTTTATTTGAAATGAAGAAACGTTGTGCCGCTTTGACAGTTTATATAGATAACTATTAGTTTTACAAATCATTATATGTAGCAAGCCCTCCTGTACTATCGTAATAGATAGAATTGGGTTTGGGACTGTTTAATGGAGATACCAACCAACTTTTGTATAATATAGAACTATCATAAAAAGGAAGATAATAGCATAATTCTGCTCTCGTACAAGAATCATTAAAATGGTTTCCCAAATGCTGATATAAGTTTATATCTCGCATAAAAAGATACCTTAATTGCCCCAATTGCAAGGTAGACTCCGTATCAAATACCTTGTATTTTATTGGTTGGACAATATTTTTAGAAAAACTATCCAGCACATCATTATTAAAATGAAGGAGTAAATCATTTTCAAAAATTCTATACCCATTATAGTATTTATAAAAAACCTACTTGCTTATGATTAACGTCTAAATAGGGAGGGGTAGTGCTTTTAAGGATATAGCTATACAAGGAATAGCCTTTGTACATGTTGGTATCGATACCATTTTTCTGAAAGAGATTTGCTACAATCAATCTTATAGAATCAGTAATTAGGTATTTAGTTAGCGGGGAATAAGTTCTGACAATACAACCAGAATCAAAACCCAACTTAAGAACAACGGGTAGTTCACAGTCGCAGGCTACTTTCTTACAGGAAGAAATAATAACCATGGTAAGTAGAAGGATAAGTAAGTTTTTCATAAGCTGATGTTCTGTGTTTAAAACTGACGCATGAATGCCTTCATGTGTCTTTTGTTATTTATCTGACTATTCAATCATTACCGTAAAGATTATATTTACGATAGATGTGGGCGTAAGTTATAATTCACTTTCCTTAAGCTTCTGGGTGCCTATTTTAAAAAACATCCAAGCCAATAGAACTTCCATAAATAAGGCAACAGTACCTCGCAATGGAAAATCATAAGTTCTCAAATTATCAATTGCAATTGTAGAGTAAGCATTATTTAAGGGTAATTGAATTTTTGGAACAAAATAAATAGCGGTTATTACAAACATCCAAACATTTGCCAACCAATAAAGGGCAATGAAATACCTTGGAAAGGCTTTTGGGCGCCACCAGAATAATGGAATACTTAGTAAAATAGGTAAAAAAGCAGGAATTAGAAAAGTGCCAAAAAAGCGTAATGGACTTCCAGAATTGCGATAAGGCAGCCAATCGGCATTGCCAATAACACTCCAAAAGGGATAATTAACCATACTTTCAATACTTCCAGTGCCTTTTGAGTAAAAGAGAGATGCAAAAACTAATATAAATAACCACCTGCCAAAAACTTTTGTATTATTAGTGTAAATATTTAGCATATAAAACACTAAAATCATTTGAAAAATGGTGGGGATAATATGAAAACTAAATGCTACCGGTAATAACTGTTTTTCTATTTCAGGGGTAAATCCTTTTGTAATTAGGCTGACATGAATCGGATTGATAATGATAAGCGTTGTTGCTACAGAGATAATTCCTAATAAAGTGGCTATCCCAATTATGTAACGAGATATTATCTTGGGGTTTTGGATATATAAAAAAATAGATGAAATTACCATTAACAAGGATGGAATTGTGTTTACAAAAAACATCCTATCGTTGAAAACTTGAAATACAGCCGTTTTATTTTCGTGAATAGCTGGGAAAGCAGCATAATCGAAAAAATAAATCATCATTGAATTTCCAAAATGATAAAACGATAAAATAAAGTAAATCAATAATGTCCAGAGTGTGGATTTTGAATGATTAATGCTGTTTGAATTTTTCATATTTGGTTATTTATGTTATGTTATTTTATCTTTGGTGTTTAAACTGCCGCATAAATCCCTTCAAGTGGCTTTTGTTATTTATAAATTCAATCGACTTACCTCTTTTTATCTTTGGTGTTGTTCATCAATTAATCAAATTGATGATTTTCTTTTACAAATATACAGGTATCCCATCTTTATTGTTGTTGGTAAAAAAGACCAAACAAAGGCGAGTAATCATCTGAATCAAGTAAGGATATTTAAGATGGGGGAATTAATACGATTAATCCAATAATTACTCTAATCCTGTTTCAGACTTTTGTACCTGAAATATATCTAATTCTTCCTCCCAAATCTCACTTATTGCCAAAATCGGTGTATTTATTTGATCAATTATATACCCTTGCATCGCTGTAAGGTGACTCATTTGTAAGCTATAGCCATCCTTGCTCAAGACAAAGTATAACCCATATATATCATTCTTAAAATACACCAACAAGTAAGCACCCCTATCTTTCTCGGAAGGGATCTTATTCTTCTTTTGTGCATTTTGTATGTAGGCAAAGCCTAATAAAAAACAGGGAAATAATGGCGGAACGTAAGAGATTCATTTAGGTGTTTTTGTTAGTTACTGGTTATAGCTGCAACAATGGGCACAATCAACTTACGTGAGGCAACTGCATCCAAATGCAGTCCATCCGCTGTCATTGTTTCTACATCCAAACCCGAAATGGTTTGGCCATTTATAAAAAGACAGGAATTTTGCTGTGCAACCTTATAAAATGTATTACTCATTGCCTTTACCCTGATTTCACCACCAATATACTTCTCGGTTGCTTCTGCTTTAGTACCAAAAGGCGTGGGTGAGATAATTAAAATCTTCGCATTTTTAATAGCATCGTAACTGCATGTCTTTATGATGGAAATAAGTTTCTGTAGGTTAGGCACCACCTCTTGTTGCCTGCTAGCAAATACTGCTTTGGCATCATTAGTACCTAGGTCCAATATAATAAAATCATACGGAATGCCATGGGCATTATCGGCGGCTTTTTTCAAATTATCGTTAATTACCATGAGTGAGTTCAGTATAGTATCACCAAGGTTCAGGAAGCCAATTGTTCTGCCAGATTTACTGATATTAAATATCTCGGAATTGGGTAATGCCAACTTTAATTGTTGCGGCCAACTGTAAGGAAAACTGCCATTGCTATCACCCAATGTGAGGATATGCAATTTCTTTTCAGAGAGCACCACGCTTTGTGCGGAAACCACCTGGTTTGCAACCAGAATGTACAAAATAAGTAGAAGATGTATTTCATAATTGTCTTTAAAAATTTCAATCAAAACGTATCTTATTGATGTTGTAGACGTTGCTTGGTAGCGTAACTTCTCACCTAGCACATAACCACATAAAATAGAACACTAAGTTATTGTTTAGTTTAATAACTACTGCATTTTTTTAGTTATTACTGGAATATTTCTTTCGGTAATCAATCACCCAGCCAACCAATTCATTGTAGCTATCAATGCCACTCTTTTGCTGGTTTGCCTTTAGGTATTGATCGTAAGCTGTCTGTACAATGGGTTCCAGGTTGTTTTTCCTTTGTAAAACAAAGTTTCTATAGGTTTTAATGTCTTTTCTCACAAGGATATTGAGTGATTTGATATTGAGCAAGGCACTAAAGAAATCCCTGTTCATCAATTCACTATTGGCCGTCAGAAACAGCTCGAACAACGCAGAATACCTGAATAAGGAGCTGCCAGACTGTTTTGCAACAAGGTAGCCTGCAAAACTTGCTTCACTTTCGCTGGCATAACCCAATTGATGCGCCATTTCGTGACAAGTGACAAAGGGCATATAAAACCTAGGCAAATCGGTGTTTACCTGTGCTTCGCCAGAGAAGGGGTTGTAATAGCCGGAGTAACCCAGATAACTTACCAAAAAGGTTAGGGAAGAAGACTTGACAGAGGGATGCCTGTAGGCGAAAAAAGGAAAAGTGGTTGTAGCAGTAGCGTAAGAGTTTATGGCAGTTTGATAGATGGTATCAATGCCGGGAAATACATAATTACTATCGCCTAAAGCAAGCCTTGCGGTGTTTAATTCGTCCGTTACATAGCACAGCAAATCCTTTAGTTCTGCATCAGTATAACTGTTGTTTTTTAAGTTTAGCTGGGATGCAATGCCAAGGCGTTCATAATTCAATCCCCAAAAGAGAGAGAAGATAATATATACCCACAAAAGGGCTTTAATCAGTTTTAATAATTGCCGTTTGAATATCTGTAAGGAATAACCATTTTTATAAGGAAGGATAAAGTACCTAGTTGTTGAAATTATGCAATAGAAAACAATAACAATATAGCAAACATCGCCAAAACTGAATGGCAGCCAGCCAAATAGTATCCTTAGCGAATAGGATATGGGATGGTATAATTGTAGCGAATAATAAGATTCTACCAAGGTAGGACAGGAGGAGAATAGCTTGATTGTTATCACAATTAAGAATGGTAACAACCACCCAACCCATCTGGATATACTATTTTGTTTGTTATCAACCATAAATTATTGGGTAAATATCTCAAATTAATTCATTAGAATCAAACTTTCCTTTGTCAATCCAATTTGAAGCCGTACTTTCGCCCACCCAAAAAAAGCGGACATGGACAACCGGAGAGAGTTCGAAATTGCATTTGTAGGTTTAAGACCCGGTGTTCATGAGTTTGAATACAAGATTGATAATAAGTTCTTTGCAACATACGAGCCGCAAGATTTTACTGATTGTTCGGCAACAATCAAGTTGCTTCTGGAAAAGAAGACTGGATTTTTGCAACTGAAGTTTGATATTGATGGATACGCAGAAGTTACGTGTGATAGATGCAGTAATCCACTTACCAAGCAATTGTGGGAGGAATACAACATCATCGTGAAGATGGTTGACAATCCCGAAGTAATGAACCTACAGGAAGAAGATCCTGATATATATTATATCAGTAGGGGAGAGAGCCATTTGAAGATTGCCGACTGGATTTATGAGTTTGTTTCCTTGTCGGTTCCGCTTCAGAAGATGTGTAGTGAAGAAGAAATGGGCGGATCCCAATGCAATATAGAAGTATTGGAGAAGCTTAAAAAGATGGAGGAGGATGTGAATAAGCAGAGCAACCCCATGTGGAAAGGATTAGAAAAGTTTAAGGGTTTATAATAGTTTACCCTTTTATTATATAGCAACAATAGTTTTTTAATTAAATAAATTTGACATTATGCCAAATCCCAAACGTAGGCATTCGCAACAACGTAGCGCGAAAAGAAGAACACACTATGTAGCACAAGAAGTTACATTGAGCAAGGATACAACTACCGGAGAATTACATGTACGTCACCGTGCACATGTAAGTGAAGGTAAATTGTTTTACAAAGGCAAGTTAGTTTCTGAAAAAGCTCCATTAAAAGCATAATATTTAGCTTTTATTTGTTACCTTTAGTTTAACAATCTATTTTCCACGCATGAACATTGGCATTGACATGATGGGGGGTGACTTTGCACCACAAGAAGCGGTGAAAGGATTACTGTTACATACTCAATCTCAATACAATGAGGTAAATATATTTTGTATAGGTGATGAAACAATTGTTAGTTCCTTATTAAAGGAATACAATGTTTCATCACCTTATTTGCATTTGGTGCATGCCCCTGATGTGATAGGTTATCACGAACATCCTACCAAGGCATTTAAAGAGAAGCAGCAAAGTTCTATAGTAATAGGTTTTCAATTATTGGCAACTGGAAAGATTGATGCATTCATCAGTGCAGGAAATACGGGTGCCATGTTGGTTGGGGCAATGTTTGCCGTAAAAACCATAGAAGGTGTCTTACGCCCTACGGTAAGTGCCATCATTCCAAAAATAAATGGAGGTAATGGCGTATTGGTAGATGCAGGTTTAAATGCTGATTGCAAACCAGAACACCTGAACCAATTTGCCATGTTGGGAAGCCTATACTCCCATTACATATATGATATAGAAAACCCTACTATTGGGTTGATAAATATTGGCGAGGAAGAAGGCAAAGGCAATGCATTGGCACAATCCACTTATCCCATCCTAAAAGAAAATAATCTTATCAATTTTATTGGAAACATAGAGGGACGAGATTTCTTTAGCGATAAGGCTGATGTAATGGTATGTGATGGTTTTGTTGGAAACATTACGTTGAAGATGGCAGAAACATTTTACGATTTGATGACGCTTAGAGGTATGGAGAATGATCCGTATTATAACCGCTTTCACTATGAAAACTACGGTGGTTCTCCTGTTATTGGCGTTAATAAGCCAGTAATACTTGGTCATGGTATCAGTACTGCGAAGGCATTTAACAATATGATTAAATTGGCCGTTAGAATGATTGAAACTGATCTGTGTGGTAAGATAAGAGAGCGTTTCAATTCTTTAGTATAAAGCCTAAAAACACTCTACGATTGCAAACTAGGCAATTCAACCCTTATAATTGTTCCTTTTTCCAGTTCGCTTTTTAGTGCTATCGTGCCTTGTAATATATCTACGTATCTTTTTACAATGTGAAGCCCAAGCCCGGTACCTTGAATATTTACGGCGTTACGCCCAC
>JANYEU010000279.1 GCA_025362915.1 Chitinophagaceae bacterium
CATTAATCAATTTAGCCGCCGCTTCTACATAAGATTGTCTGATGATTGGTTTCGGCCGATAGCTACGGATATGATTGCAAGGTTTATATCCTTCGTAATCGAACTTTTGTAGCTGTGCATTCTTGGTAATATCAATCAAAACAGGGCCTGGTCTTCCCGTTTTTGCGATGAAGAAAGCTTTTGCCAAGGCATTAGGAATCTCGGAAGCGTCTGTTACCTGACAATTCCATTTGGTAACAGGCGTTGTGATATTAATTACATCTACTTCCTGAAAAGCATCTGTACCCAATAAATGTGCAAACACCTGCCCTGTAATACACACTAACGGCGTGCTATCTATCATGGCATCTGCCAAACCTGTAACCAAGTTGGTGGCACCCGGTCCACTGGTAGCAAACACTACACCTACCCTGCCAGAACTTCTTGCATAACCCTGACCCGCATGAATGCCCCCTTGCTCATGACGGACAAGGATATGTTTCAACTTGTCATGATAATCGTATAGGGCATCATAAATAGGCATGATAGCACCACCCGGGTATCCGAAAATAGTATCCACTCCCTCAATAATCAAAGCTTCTAAGACTGCTTGTGAGCCAGTGATGTTTGTTCCTACTTTATTATCCCAAACACCCCCATCCCCTAAAGGGGCGTTAGCCGTTGCTGCTTGGGGTTCTTCTATTATTAATGTTTCTTCCATGATATATTTATTAGGTTTATTCTAATTAACTACGAATGTTATTTGTTGCTTATTCTTACATTTAACTGGGAGACAGTTTTCTTGTGCAGGTATCCATTTAGGGCTTGAACTGATAATGCGTACAGCCTCTTCACTTGCACCGAATCCTAAGTTATTCTGGGCAGTTGCTTCTGAGATAGAGCCATCTTTTTCTATGCTAAAAACCACTACAATTATATAAACTCCTTTGGGGGCTCCATTATCGGCTGGAAGTTTTTTATTTAAATGACTATTCAAATATTGCCCCCAAGCAGAGGAGCCGCCTTGGAATGAAGCTGGTGCTTGGATTATCTTGTATTGTGTATGCACTACTTTGTTGTCCTTATTGAAGCAAGTGAGCACAAGTTTGCTTGAGTCTTTATTACACTTTGCTATTGAATCGCAATGTCCAGATTCTGAATAAGTATACAAATACACCCTTTTAATAAGGGTACAAACTAACGCTGAATCTTTAAGGTTATTATTGGGATAATAAGAGAGGTATCTTCTACCAACACCATTTATTGAATCAGTAATAAATTCAATTTTTCCATCCTCATAAAATTCATAATGGGTAATAAAATGTCCACTATTGTCATAAATAGTAGAATCCTTCAGGTTGCCGTTTTGATAATATAAACGCTCCAAGCCCCGAGCCTCGCCACAAGAAAATAGCATATTCGTATATGTAGATTTACCGTAAAGCTCATTAGACTTTGCATAGTAAGAGGTGCATTTGTACAGGGTATCTTCTTTTATAAAATGAGTATAATACACTGCATTTTCTTTTGAAGAAGACTCCCAAAGTGAATCAAAGTATTTCACAATAACCCCATCCTGTGCCGAAACACTCAACACTGTTATTATCAGAAAAAATGTAAATAATGATTTCATACTTTTTATAAATCAGTTTTAAAACCTATCCTTTGTCTTGCCGCCCAATCAGTCTCTTCCTCTTGTTTGGTAAGCAATCTGTCCAATGCCTCATAAATCTTATCCAAATGCGCATCATGATTACCAACCCTATCTTTCAAGTCCTTCAATTGAACAATGATGTCTGCATATTGAGAAGCAAATTTTCTTAGTTCAATAAAAGCCCGCACAATAGCAATGTTCATTCTAATCGCAGTGTCGCTCTTTAAAATGCTTGCCGCCATTGTTATTCCATGTTCTGTAAATGCAAAAGGTAATGAATCTTTTCTCCTACTCCTTTGAGACCTGGTCACAAATTGTGACCAGGTCGATTCCCACTCCTCAACAGTCAATTGAAACATAAATTCTTCAGGAAATCTTTCGATGTTTCTTTTAATTGCCTGATTAAAAACCTTTGTTTCAACCTCATACATTGCAGCGAGGTCGGAGTCGAGCATTACTTTGTGTCCTCTAATCTCAAAAATCTTCTTTTGAATGACCTGTATTTCCATAACACCTCATTTTAATCTTGAAATCAAAAATTGTGATGTCAAGTCATTCCCCTTTCTCTCTATGAGGTCACAATTTGTGACCTCATACCCCCCTTTCTTTTCGATGTGGTCGCAAATTGCGACCACATACATCAGTCATTTCAGCTTTCTAAGGTCACAATCTGTGACCTTAGAAAAGCTATCAATTATCAATTGTAAATTATCACCTATGCTTCATCCGTCACACAACCTTCACTGGCATCTTTTACACAACGGGCATATTTAAATAATACACCCTTTGTTGCTTTCAAAGCTGGTTGTTTCCAAGCGGCTCTTCTTGCAGCAATCTCTTCTTCAGAAACTTTTAGGTTAATGGTGTTGTTTACTGCATCCAATTCTATAATATCATTATCTTTTACCAAGGCAATTGTGCCGCCATCAAAAGCTTCTGGAGTGATGTGACCCACCACAAAACCATGTGTTCCACCACTAAAACGTCCATCGGTAATCAATGCCACAGACTTACCCAATCCTGCACCAATAATGGCACTGGTAGGTTTCAACATCTCTGGCATTCCTGGTCCACCTCTTGGTCCTACGTATCTGATAACCACTACATCTCCTGAATGAACCCGCCCACTTTGGATACCCGCAATCAACTCATGTTCTCCATCAAATACACGTGCAGGACCTGTAAACTTTTCGCCTTCCTTACCACTAATCTTTGCCACGCTTCCTTTAGTAGCCAAATTGCCATAAAGGATTTGTAAGTGACCAGTTGCCTTTAACGGTGTTTCTAAAGGATAGATTATTTTCTGTGTTTCAAAATTCAAATCAGGAACAGTTGCGAAATTCTCTGCAATGCTTTTGCCAGTCACCGTTAAACAATTGCCATGAAGCAATCCATTTTGCAATAAATATTTCATCACAGTAGGAACGCCGCCATGCTCGTGCAAATCCTGCATCAAATATTTACCGCTAGGTTTAAAATCAGCCAAAACAGGAATCCTATCGCTGATTGCCTGCACATCATCTTGCGTAAGCGAAACATCCACACTCTTTGCCATCGCTATCAAATGCAGCACCGCATTGGTACTTCCACCCAAAACCATGATGGTTACAATGGCGTTTTCAAAAGCGGCACGCGTCATGATATCACGTGGCTTGATATCTTTCTCCAATAATAATCTAATGGCTTTGCCAGCCGCCAAACACTCTTTATTTTTTTCTTCGCTGATGGCAGGATTGGAAGAAGAATAAGGCAAACTCATTCCCAATGCCTCAATAGCTGCCGACATGGTATTTGCCGTGTACATACCGCCACAAGCACCCGCACCCGGACAACTATTCATCACAATACCCTTAAAATCTGCATCGCTAAGGTTGCCCGCAATCTTTTGACCGAGGGCTTCGAAGG
>JANYEU010000310.1 GCA_025362915.1 Chitinophagaceae bacterium
GGTGAGTGCTACATTGGCATTGGTACGATAGGTGATGCCTCCTTCAAAGGGATCTATCGCACCATAAAAACCAATCAGACCCTTATCCACGGCACGGTCTGGTATCTGTCCGGAGGCATCCCACTTACTCCAAAAGGTAGTAGCAGAAGCAGTGAGATAACTGTGGGAAGTGAGGCGACCAGTGTATTTGGTAAATAGATTGAAGCGTTTGAAATGTTGCGGATTATCAAAATAAGCATCAGAATAACGGTACTCCGTTGCCATGTACCAACTTTGTTGCTTTGTCTTATCAGTCAATAAATTTACCATTGCCAATGCCCGATAGGTATTAAACATACCCAGTTCTGCCTTTACAATATTGGTGGGCAACGTGTTTTTTGTATTGAAATCGACAAAGCCTGTGGTACAGTAATCACCTTTGGAAGCGGTGTAAGGGCCTTTCTTGAAATCAACACTTTCAATGGTTTCTGGAATAATAAAGTGACTGTCCGCAAAGCCTTGTCCGTGTGCGTGCGATGCCATGTTGATAGGCATCCCATCTACATCTTCCCTAAAATCTGTTCCATGATCTGCATCAAAGCCTCGGAGGAATATCTGTTCTGCCTTTCCACCACCCTGGTGCTGTCCGATCACAATACCTGGAATGATACGCAATACTTCCTGCGAATTGTTTACGCCACGCATGGCAATGTCTGTCTTGCTGATGACTTTATATTGGTTGCCAGCATTGTTTACAATTACCACATCTTGTAGATTGATTGACTTAGGTTTAATAGTAATGGCACTGTTTTTCTTTAAATCTGTAAGTGCCACTTCCTGCTGGGCATAGCCAATACTATTTATGGCGAGATATGAATTGGCATCGTATTGCCCCTTGAAGCTAAAGTTGCCCCTGGCATCGGTAATGGTAACCTTATTGATGGGAAGCAATGTAATGCTACAGCCCTCCACCGGCTGATTGGTAGAAACATCTGTAATGCAACCGTGTATATTTTGCTGCGCAATGGTAACCATTGACACTATGATGGAAAGGAAAAATGTTATAAATATTTTCATGATTAATTTTTTGTAATAAATAATTTATGATGACATTGTAAAATACAATACCATACTTTGTGTAAGCAAGATACTTACACAAAACAGGTGTACATATAGTTATTTATTACGAAAACTTGGGCGGTGGGGCTTGATTATCTATCAATGAAAATGAGAGTTTAGTCTTGTATATACTAGCGTAAGTTTTGCTAATATGGATGGCAACGGGCGAACATTTTAATACTTCTGATGCTTGAATATGAAAAGGAATTTGTTCTTGTGTCTTTAAACCTGTTTGACTTTTATTTTGTCCTGCGTTGTCAGCTAATTCTTTTTGAAGGTGATTGTTTCCATAAACTTCATGCACACAGGCCAAGTGTTGTATATTATTAAACTCATGTTGCCACCAATCATTTGCTTTAGGCAAAAGCGGCTTTAGCATTACGGTTACGTAAAGCAACAGGAGATAATATGCAGTTGTAGATTTCAAGTTGAGTAAAAGTATAGTATCATAATAAATTGACTGTCAGATATACGCAAATAAGGTTTATATGGGTTTACCCATAGCTATCAATCTAGTATTATCCAGTAAAAAATACCCTTTGCACTGTCCAAAATAAAGCGACTAGCCCAATGGCGATGGAAAGTGGATATACTACCCTTTTTCTATAATAAGGTTTGTTGCCCAAGGGGATTACAATTAATAAAAATACCGAAGAAATAACTGTTATCTGCCCTAGTTCAACGCCTATGTTGAAAGATAATATGGAGAGTCCGAACTGATTTCTGGGCAATCCTATTTCATTTAATGCACTTGCAAAGCCCATTCCGTGTATCAATCCAAACATGAATACGATGATGATACGCCAAGCTTTTAACTCGGTTAGTAAGATATTTTCTATTGCCACAAACAAAATGGATAAGGCAATAATGGGTTCTACAACAACACTTGGTGCCACTATCAAACCTTTCATGCTTAATGCCAATGTAATAGAGTGTGCTACTGTAAAGGCGGTTGCCTGCCACAGTATTACTTTTATTTTATTACTAAGCAAGCATAGTCCAATTACGAAAAGGATATGATCGAAACCCTGTGGAAGTATGTGTGTGAATCCTAGTTTTAGATAAAACCACATCACATTTCCGGGAGGTGCTTTTTCCAATGTGTAGTTGATGGTATGGGCGTAGGAGCTGCTTTGCAACAATAGCAGAATGATGATGCCTACGATGAATTTGTATTTCATGAATAAATGACTTAACGAGCGAATAAAGTATTGCCACGAATAAGACTAATTATCACTAATAAAATAAAGAAAAGTATTAGTAGTAATTAGTGCTATTCGTGGCTAATATATTAAATCATTTTTAGTGCAGCATCTGTTTCTGTTTTCAAGGCATAACCTATGTAGGCGTTGCTGCTATTGGCTTGTTGTAATAAGGTTTTTGCTGTTGCCTTATCGCCAGATTTATAGTAAATTAATCCTGCCCGGCTTAGTAATGTTGGATTCTTGGAGTGTGTTTTCATGGCACCTTTTATGTACGTCAATGCTTTTGCATAATCCCCTTTGTTGTAGTAAACCCAAGCCACTGCTTCGTTCACGTCAATATTATCCGGACGACGATTGTATTCTAACAGTGCATGTTCCAATGCCTTATCTGTATTGCCAACTTTTAAATAAGCATAAGCCAATTCCTTATCTGCATAGTGACCAATATTCTCATCATTAATGCCTGCTTGTGCATCTTTACTTAAATCATCAATCACTTGATCTGCCTTTTCATCAGCTTTTTTGGTGTCGCCCGTCTT
>JANYEU010000463.1 GCA_025362915.1 Chitinophagaceae bacterium
GACCTGGAACTGAAAACCTTTCACGGGTACATAAACAACCCAATAGGATTTATTCTACGGATGGAATACATCCAGCCTTGCCATCGCAAGAGACTTCTGGTAGATTTTGGATTTATGATGAAGGAAAAGTGAGGAAGTTGACCATTAATGAGTGCTATAAGATTATGGGTTTCCCTGATAAATTTAATAAAATAAATAATCTCTCCGAGTTATATAGGCAGATAGGCAACTCTGTTTGTGTACCTATGATTAAAGAAATAGCTAAAGAAATTAAAGCCCAACTATTATAAATGGCACAGTCAGTATCAGCATTTTTAGAAGACCAATACAATATGGCAATGTCAATTGTAGGGTCAAATGAAACAATTACGAGTGATTTAAGTGAAGGAGAGCAAGCGTTATTAAATGTGGTTCTTCAATATTCAGAATCTGCAAAAGGAGTTTTGACGGTATTCATAACAAGTATCGTTTATAAAATATTGCACCCAGAACAAGACATAAGAAGCCATCAAGATGGAATTCCAAACGGGTATTCTGGGAGGACTTTTGATACTAAACATATCACCCCCTTCTTGAAAAAATATAAGTTTCCAGCGATGGCAGAAAGCGGATGGTTAACGCGTTCATTAGAACAAAAAGTGCCTTACGATAAAAACTATACAGGGGCAATCAACCCTGCAAGCTTGAAAACTTCTTTTTTATCATTATTGGAAAACGTTCAAAATAACGCTGATTGTAGTGCATATTTAAGTTTTACATTTCAAGGGCTAATTATAAAACGCAATCAACAGACAATAGATTTAGCAAAACCAACCACGCTTTCAATCAATTCAATCCTTGGAATATTAGACCAACATTTCCATTCGTCTTATAAAGCGGAAGGGGCTTCTAGACTTCCAGTTTTAGCTTTTTATGCTATTTACGAATGTTTGATAGTTGAGGCAAAAAGATTTGATAAGAAACAATTGTTGCCAATAGAAAGTCATACATCTGCCGACTTAAGAAGCGGCAGGATTGGTGATATTGAAATAATTGATGAAAACAAAAGGGCTTTTGAAGCTGTGGAAGTGAAGCATGGAATTGCCATTTCATTGCAACTTGTTTTGGATGCCTACGCAAAATTTCAAACTACTCCAGTAAATAGGTACTATATACTTTCAACAGCCCCTCAGCCTGAAAAAGAAGAATGGGACAAAATACAAGCAGAAATACAGCGAATTAAAAATGTACACGGTTGCCAATTGATTGTAAACGGAATTATGCCTTCTTTAAAGTATTATTTGCGTTTGCTCGATAATACTTTTGAGTTCATAGATAAATATGTAAACCTATTAGAAAATGATACTGCATTGAAATTTGAACACAAAGAACGTTGGAATAGGATTATAAGTGAATTGAATTAACAAACCCAGCTAGTGCGCGTCATTCGCTTATATTTACTAGGGCTAGTGCACTTGTTTCACGTGTTAATTCGCTAAGATTACTTGCAATATTTTATAATTATTTCCTTCGCTTTGGTTTCACTCACAAAACAATAAAAAACAAAAATGTTCGTGAGATACGAACCAAGCTTAGTTAGGTTTTTTCATTGTTCGATGATATTGCCAAAACACATATTAAACACAGTTAAAGTGGTTTCGCATCTCCATACGCTACAATTAAGCTTGTAGCAGAAGGGAGCTTGTACGACAATCGGCAATCCCTTATCCCAGCCGTCTAATCTTTTCAATAATGCCAGTGGTAGAAAAGCCTTGCACTATTGGGTTAATCACTACCCTGCCACCATTTGCCATCACTTCCTTTGCTCCAACAATCTGCTCTATGGTATAATCGCCACCTTTCACCAATACATCGGGCAATAGGTTTGTGATAAGGGCTTGGGGGGTATCTTCTTCAAATATAACCACAGCATCTACAATGGCAAGGCTGGCAAGTAATAATGCCCTGCTATATTCATTATTTACAGGACGCTCCTCCCCTTTCAACCGTTTGGTGCTTGCATCGCTGTTTACGCCTACAATCAGGATATCAGCTTCATTTGCAGCTTGAGACAAGGAGAATATATGCCCCTCGTGCAATATATCAAAACAACCATTGGTAAAAGAGACTGTAAGCCCTTTTATGCGCCAACCACAAACGGCTGCCATCAAGGAAGGAAGAGTATAAATCTTATTGTTTATGGCGCTAGTTTGCTTCATTTTCCTGTATTTTTTTATTGTAAATAGGCAATATAACCAAACAGATGGAGCCAACTATAACAACCATTAAAAATTGTGCAAACCATTGTAATGTTCCATTTGCATAACCAATCTCGAAGGGGATGTCGTTCTTCTCTAAAACCTTGGCCAAGAAGAAAGCATACGCACCAATGCCTCCAGGCGTTAAGATCATACCTATACTTGCAAAGGCGAGTGCCGATATTGCCGATCCAAGTCCTAGGCTGGATGTACCATGCGTTGCATATAAGCCTACCCATGTACCAGCAATGTATAAACTCCAGATACCAATTGTACAAGCAATAAAGAGTCCTTTTTGTTTGAGGTATCTGATGGCGGAAAGGCCTTCAAGGATACCCCTCAAAATCTTTTTGAGAGAGATTACAATAGGTAGATGGGCAAACTTATTAAACCAAACTTTTAATGCGATAACCAGTATTACTAATACAGCAACTACAATTGCCGTCTTCTCCCAAGAAAAACTTCCTCTCTTGTTGGCCACCAAATTAAATATCAATCCCTTGGCATATTCTCCTATAACCTCGTATTGAATCATAAAAGCCAGCAAGAAAACAATAGCCAGACAGAATACATCCACTGCACGTTCCACCACAATTGTACCTACCAATTTCTCGGCGGGTACTTTTTCGTATTTGGCCAGTATGGTGCATTTTAAAACTTCACCCAAACGAGGTACCGCCAGATTGGCGAGGTAGCCAATCATTACAGCAAAAAAGGTATTGGCTAGTCTAGGCGAATAACCCATTGGCAACATCAATGTACGCCAACGGATGGCCCTTAATAGATGGCTTGAGGAAAGTATAAGAAAAACGGGTATTAATAACCAAAAGTTGGACGTAATTAAGGCATCTTTAAAGGCAGCCCATTTGTTATCGGGTATCTGGTGAAGACTCCACCATACCAAGAAAACACCAACCCCCAGAAAAAAGACGTACTTCGTGAAATGGGTTATTTTCTTGTTCATTTTAATAATTTGATAAGCCGACAGGCAATATTGGCAGCATAAATAATTTATTCCGTTCCCTTTTTTCGGGGAAATAACAGTAGGGCTGAATACTTCTGTCTATATAATTCAGGCAAATGTAAGGCAGTACTGTATTTTCAATTTCCTTTGTCAGGAAATTAGCATATTGTCTATCAAGCGCACCCCATCAATAAAGGCGGCAATCAAGGCAACAGTGGGAGTAGACGGATTAAATTCAATTATATTTTCCAAAGTTTCAGCATTGCAGATAGCAATGTAATCAATACTGTTAAAGCCGCTGTTCAGTAGGTTTTTGTTAATGCTATCTTTCATTAATTCAACGGAAGTGGTGTTTATGTTTTCTTTGATATAAACCAATGATCCAAATATTGCAATAGCCGCTTCCTTACTTTTCTCACTTAATCGCATGTTGCGACTACTCATTGCAAGACCGCTCTCTTCCCTGACTGTAGCACAAATGGTTAGGGTAATATTAAATCCTGACAGATTAATCAATTTCTGGATAACCATACATTGCTGGTAGTCTTTTTGTCCCAGATAAAGTTTATCTGGTTGTATGATATTAAGAAAGCGATCCATTACCTGACAAACCCCCTGAAAATGTCCTGCCCTGTATTTTCCTTCCCACAATGTTTCTAGAGTTCCCAATTGGTACTTTTTCAAATCAGCACCGCTAGGATAAACTTCTTCAACTGTTGGCAGGAATAAGATATCACATCCCGCATTTATCAATAAAGCAATGTCATCTTCCAATTTCACAGGATATTTCTCAAAATCACTTTTGTCATTAAACTGGGTAGGATTTACAAATATGCTACAGACTGTTATCTCATTTTCTCTGTTGCTTCTTTCTATTAATGATAAATGTCCATCATGCAATGCACCCATTGTAGGAACGTACCCAATTCCGCCCTCAACTTTCCCTTTACGTAACAATGCGGATATATCTGGGACTGTCTTAAAAATAACCATACCTGTCTAAATTACTTATATAATTTTGTAATATTTATTGCTAATGTTTTTTACGTACTTTCGCAGCCTTATTTTAAGGCTACTCATTTTAAATTACGACCTACTGAATGTCAAAGAAAAGAATTTTATTCATAGCAACAGAAATGTCGCCTTATTTGGAACTAACTGAGTTTGCAGAAATTGTAAACAAACTAGCTATTAGAAGCAATGAAACAGGACTAGAGGTTCGTTGTATCATGCCACGTTTCGGAGTTATCAATGAGCGCCGGCACAGACTACATGAAGTAGTAAGATTATCAGGTATCAACATTTCTGTTGATAATGATGACTATCCGCTTCAAATTAAAGTGGCGTCTCTTCCGAATGCAAGATTACAGGTTTATTTTTTAGAGAATGAAGATTTCTTTAAAAGAAAGCATATTTTTCATGACGATAATGATAAATGGTTTGATGATAACGGCCTAAGGGCAATCTTCTTTTGTAAGGGTGCATTAGAAACCGTAAAGAAGTTTGGCTGGGCACCAGATGTTATCCATTGCAGCGGCTGGATGGCTAGTTTGGCTCCTGTTTATATAAGAACCGCTTACAAGCGAGAACCCGTTTTTGGCAACAGCAAGATTGTATTTACCATTGGTGAAAACACTTTTGAGGATAAATTAGCCCCAGACTTTATCAAGAAAGCCTTGATAAATGCCAACATAAAAGAGAAAGACCTCGAATCATTCAAGGAACTTACCAATACAGCTTTGTTTAAAGGCGGTGCCACTTATGCAGATGCAATCACTTTTGGAACAGAAATGCCCGATGCTGACTTGGTAACTGAATTTGGAAAGGCAAAAGGCAAACGAATTGTAAACTTTAAAGGCTGGGACACAGATTTGTCTGAATACTTGGAGTTGTACAACGATTTGTCTTCTTAATAAAAAATGTAACGCAGCTTTTACCCTAATAGATATTTTCACTTACCCCCAACATTTTATATCTACTTGCCTAATTATATTTGCCCACATAAAATAAATTAATAATGCCTTACTTATTTACATCAGAGAGCGTATCTGAAGGACATCCAGACAAAGTAGCTGACCAGATATCAGACGCCTTAATTGACAATTTTTTAGCTTTTGATCCAGAATCGAAAGTTGCGTGCGAAACATTGGTAACTACAGGTCAGGTTATATTGGCTGGAGAAGTTAAAAGTAAATCTTACTTGGATGTACAAGAAATTACCAGGGGTGTTATCCGCAAGATAGGATATACCAAAAGTGAATACATGTTTGAAGCCAATAGTTGTGGTATATTATCTGCCATTCACGAACAAAGTGCCGACATCAATCAAGGGGTTGACAGAGCTAACAAGGAAGATCAAGGTGCTGGTGACCAAGGAATGATGTTTGGTTATGCAACCAACGAAACTGACGACTATATGCCATTGGCACTAGACTTAGCCCATAAAGTATTGATTGAATTGGCCGCCTTGAGAAGGGAAAACAATGAGATTAAATACCTACGTCCTGATGCCAAAAGTCAGGTTACATTGGAATATGATGATAACAACAAACCGGTAAGAATTGATGCTATCGTTGTTTCTACCCAGCATGATGATTTTGATGCAGAAGCTACCATGCTTGCTAAAATCAAGGAAGATATTATCAAGATATTGATTCCTCGTGTAAAAGTCAAGTATAGCAAGTTCGCTCATTTTTTTAACGATGACATTAAATACCACATTAACCCAACAGGTAAGTTTGTAATTGGTGGCCCACATGGTGACACTGGTTTGACTGGTCGTAAGATTATTGTTGATACGTATGGTGGCAAGGGTGCACACGGTGGTGGCGCATTTAGCGGAAAAGATCCTAGTAAGGTTGACAGAAGTGCCGCGTACGCTACAAGGCATATTGCCAAGAACTTGGTTGCTGCCGGTGTTGCTGAAGAAATATTGGTACAGGTTTCTTATGCCATCGGTGTTGCAAAACCAATGGGTATCTATGTTAATACTTATGGTACTGCAAAAGTTGACAAGACTGATGGTGAGATAGCTAAGATAGTAGAAGGCATTTTTGACATGCGTCCTTACTTTATTGAACAACGTTTAAAACTACGCAATCCTATCTATAGCGAAACTGCTGCTTATGGTCACATGGGTAGAAAGAATGAAGTGGTTACCAAAGAATTCAAAGATCCTCAAGGTGTGGTAACCGTGAAGGAAGTAGAATTATTTACTTGGGAAAAGTTAGACTTTGTTCCAGCAGTAAAAGCAGCTTTCGGAATTTAACAGTTTTATCTATAAATAAAAGGACACACTTACTAGTAAATGTGTCCTTTTTTATTTGTCGATAATAGACAATTACGTTAGGATTACTATTTTTTCTAGTTAATTAGTATTATTTTTACGAACCCACGTATTTTTCTGACAAAGAAGCAGTGGTTTTTCTACCCCCAAATTAATATTACGAACGATGAACATACTGATTGGAGATGACCACGGAGTGGTTAGAAAAGGATTGAGGATGATATTGACAGAAGCATACCCCCATGCCTATATAGAAGAGGCAGTGGATGGTGCCGACATGATAAAAAAACTAGACAAAAAGAAATGGTCGGTAATCATTTCCGACATATCCATGCCAGGGCGTTCGGGACTGGAGATAGTAAAATTTGTTAATGAACATTACCCAAAGATTCCCGTATTGATATTAAGCGTGCATGCACCGGAACATTATGCGGTACGTACTTTTAAGGCAGGTGCATCAGGCTATTTAACCAAAGAATCTGCACCAGAAGAACTGGTAAAGGCAATAGAGCAAGTATTGATTGGGAAAAAATATGTTACGCCAGATATTGCCGAACTCTTGATACAGTATCACGTGGATGAAAATGTAGAAGAACCCCATAAAATGCTTTCCGATAGGGAAATGGAAGTTTTTATATTGATTGCAAGGGGTAAAAAGATAACGGACATAGCCGAAGAACTTTCTTTGAGTGTAAATACCATCAGCACTTACCGCACCCGCATCTTGGATAAGATGCACATGGGTTCTAATGCAGAAATTGCCAAATATGCCATCAGGCATGGCTTTGAATAGAAATCAGTTACAAGATACAAGTTGCTAGTTACAGGTTTCAAGTTACATGATACCAGTAACCTGAAACCAGTAACCAGTAACTTGTAACCGTTACCCTCACTTTATTTTAATTTTTAATTATGACATACGCATTGATTACTGGAGCCAGCAAGGGTATTGGCAAAGCCATAGCCATCGAATTGGCCAAAAAGAAAAACAACCTGTTGCTTGTGGCAAGAAACGAGGAACAACTTGCCACACTTGCAGAAGAGATAATAAAGGATTATAAGGTAGATTGCAACTTTATAGCCATGGACTTATCTGAAGATAATGCCGGACTCAAACTTTTTAATTGGTGTGCAAACAATGATTTCGTTGTAGATATATTAGTAAACAATGCTGGCTACGGACTAAGTGGCAATGTCGAGAATTACGATATGGCAGCCTACCACAACATGATGCAGGTAAACATGGCCACCCCATTGGCATTGATATTACAATTTTTACCGCAACTAAAACAACAGCCCAAGGCTTATATATTAAACATAGCCAGTTCGGCAGCTTATCAGGCGGTACCTGGATTGTGTGTGTATGCAGCCACAAAATCGTTTGTATTTAGCCTAAGCAGGGGATTGAGGTACGAACTACGTAACACGTCGGTATCAGTTACGGTTGTAAACCCCGGCACCACCGATACCAATTTTGCCAATAGGGCACAGGTTACCAACGAACGCGCATTGAAAGCAGCAGAAAAACTAAACATGACCCCAGAAGCAGTTGCCAAAATTGCGGTGGATGGTATGTATGCAGGCAAGGCAGAAGTGATACCTGGCTTCATCAATAAGCTCGGTGCATTCCTTACGGTTATCTTACCCAACAAATTATTGGAAGGAGGAGCGGCTGGTATTTATGGCGTGTAGGTTACAAGTCGAAAGTCATTAGTCGAAAGTTATAAGCAATAAGTTTTACGTGAATGAAAGAATATCCTTGCAAGGATATTCTTTCCTGCTTTCCACCAACAATAAGTTACAAACGGTCAACAACCTTTTGAAGGTTGTTGACCGTCTCTTGTTTAATGGGCAAATTCATACTAAATGGGACTCATAGTGGCTTCTAGGGGTACAAAATCACCTTCTTTCTATCAAAAAGCGTGTTGCCGCAGCTCCTGACTGGGTTGCCGCAAGAGTTGCAGCAATTGCCGCAGCTTATGACTGGGCTGCCGCAAGAACTGCGGCAACCGCCGCAGCTATTGGCTGGGCTGCCGCAGGAGCTGCGGCAGATGATAAAATGATAGAAAGAAGCAAAAAATAGTTAGGTTATTGATTACTTAGAGACAGAAATCTGGATTCGGGCAAAAAAGCTTCAGCGAGGTAACGTTATACAGGACTTGCATATAGTCAAGAGTAGTACGTACAAACTATCGACTTTTAACTATCGACTCACGCTTAATTTTTACTTAATTACAACCACCGTTCCTTTTTTATGGAATATCTCTCCGGTATCGCAGATGGCTTCCAGATCGTACACATAAGTACCGGCATCCACCTCTTTTCCATTTACTTTCCCATCCCATCCAAAACTGCTATTACCCAGATTAAAGATTCTTTGTTCAAATAGCAATTCACCAAGCCTATTGAAAATCCTGAAATAAACTACTTTCCGAACACCCCTTCCTACGGGATAAAACAACTTACTAACCCCATGCGGTGCAAAGGCAGAAGGAATATAAACAGCCTCGCCACAAGTAACGTGTATAAATAGGGAATCGGTTGTAGAGCAGCCATATTTGTTAGAAACCAAAACAGCATACCCAATATCTGCTATTGGTGCGCAGGAAGGCTCGGCACAATTTGAGCAATCCAAATAAGTGGTGGGCACCCATTTATACGTAACAAAATGGGGAGATGAAAGGGATGACAACTTAACTACATCTCCAGCAAAGATGTTTACAGTCTCGCTTTTAGGGATAGGATAATTGCCCACTTCCACGTCTATTGTACCGAAATATGGAAAACAATTGTATTTATCGTTTGTCAAAAATTTGTAAACGGTGGTAGATGTCGGTTTAGCAAAAGGATGATTGCCCAAATTGCTTAGGCTGTTTATATCATACACCCATAAAAGGCTATCGGTACCATACACTGGCAACTCAATCGAATCGCCAAGGCACAAGAATTTAATACTTGGATAGCTAGGTAGCTGTGGCTGTGCTATGGTTACTGTAGCGGTGCCTTTTGCCGAACAGTTATACTGTGTGGTGGCAGTTACAGTATAAAAGGTTGTTTGCTGTGGCTTATCAGCAAATGTTGCACTGTGGGTATTGGTATTATTATTATTTATCGACCATATATAGGTGTTGGCATCAGCCGCCGATAAGGTGATTATTTCATTTTGACAGACTGGATCTTTTTTAGGGTTTATACCAAGCGAAAAATAAGGAATGGGGTGTACCGTAAAGCTGGCTCTAGCAGTATCTGAGCAACCATTTCGTAACGTTGCCAGTTTTACCAAGACATTGTACGAACTATCTTTTACTGTTTTAAAATACATGGGGTTTGGATTCTGCAAGGAAGAAGAATCTGCATTATTGACAAACCATTTCCAACCAACGCCAATACTATTTGGAGTTGTGGCAGTTAATAATACTGCATCATTTTCACAAACATCTTTTGGCACTTTGATAGCGGCCTTTGCAGAGGCATTGATAAATATGGTATCCACATTGGTCACCTTACATCCTGCAAGGGTGGATACCTGTTGCGTTACTGCAAACTTACCCGGTTTGTTATAGAAGAAACTGGCAGCAAGCGCGTTAGAGGTATCAGTATTACTACTTGTTCCAAAAGACCAATGAATCTTTTCGAGCCATTGAAGGCTATCGCCAGAATAACTTTTAATGGTTGGTGTAAAAACAAACAATCCCGTATCGCATGAGATAGTCTTATTAACCGCGAAAGAAGCCTTTAGGGTATCTATGATAATAGAATCTTGCAATGCAAAAGATGATTTACATCCAAGAGAATCTTCCAACAATATGGTAGGGATATACTTTCCTGCCAAGTCATACAGGTGTGCCTTAAACGTATCGTTCTTGGTGGGAAAGGTTACATTACCATCACCAAAATCCCATGCAATCTTTCCTATATTTTCTTGTGTGGCGGTTAACCCCACAATGGTAGGCCCACAACTTCTTTTCACATTAGACCTCATGGTAGCAAAAGGCCCTTTGATGGTAACGGTCTGAAATGCCGAGTCGCTAAGGGTATTGTTGTTATACGCATACAATTTAATGGTATAGCGCCCAGGTTTATTGTAGGTATGCCCCACAATGGAAGTAGTGAGCAATCCTGTGCCGGGAGTATTGTCTCCAAAACTCCAACGTATCTGCGTAGCCCCAATAGAAGTACTGGTGACAGTTACCAAGGCCGGCGGGCAATCTGTTGTGATGCCTGAATAAGAAACCTTGGTTGAAAACAAGGCGAAGGCCCTTTTGATGGTAATACTATTGGTAGCGGTATCCTTACAACCATTTGCAGGATTGGTCACAATCAATGTTATCTTATCTGTTACCGGACTGGGATAGGTAAACTGTACCTCTGAAGAACTTGCAGTAAGCTTACTGATAGAAAAGAGCCATTTATATTTTGTGTTAACGCAGCCAAAAGTATCCGAAGTACTTGTGAAGGTACTGATAGTATCTGTAGTAATATCAACTGGCAGCCAACTGAAACTAGCTTTTGGCCCTGTTGGCATGGCATACATCGGAACCCGTGTACTATCAGTGCATCCTTCCTTATCGGTCACCTTTAGATAGGTGGCAAAAGAATCTGGCGTTGCATATTTATGTATCTGGCTTATATTAGTGGTAACAGCATTACTGGTAGAGTCTCCAAAGCCCCATGTCCATTTTATTATCGGCATACCAAAAGTTATCTTGGAAGTATCCTTAAACGTTACAGGGGTTTTAAAACAATCACTCGGATTTATTATCTTATATCCTGCAATCGGTCCCTTTATCTTCACCTTTACGTAATTGCTGGTATCAAAACATCCAAAGAAGCCAGAAATAGTAATAGCCCTGATGTTCATCTTTCCAGCAGCCAAAGGACTTAATGTTTCAGTATAACCTGTAGTAAAGTTTCTTGTTTTTTTGGGTACACCACTATAAATGCTGCCATCACCATATTGCCAATTGCTAAGTGTGTAATACACATTATTGGTTACGGCAGTATTAATGTCCATGTTATTAAGTCGTGCTATCAATGAATCTTGTCCGCAAAACTCATTCGTACCTGAAATAATCCTATTGGTGTCTGCAACAAGAAAAGGGTTTTGCCTATGGAGCACATTTACGTTTGATGTATCACGTACAATACAGTTTCCACCAGTAGATTGTAGTACTGCCAAGTAAGCCCCTTCTTGCTGATATACGTGCTTAATGCTTCGTTTAGAAGTATCCAATGCCATGGAATCACCATCACCAAAATACCAATAGCCCGACGTAACCAATGTGTTCTTTTGCAAAAAGGTTACCGTATCCCTATTACCATTGCAGGTATATTTAATGGTATCAACATAAGCTATTGAAGGGATTACCGTAAAATGTTTGGGCAATGTAAGCGTATCGGCACAAGCACCATTGGCAGCAATGAACTGAATATCGAACGTGCCCGTATCATGGTATGCATGCTTGGGGTTTTGCGAATGATCTATTGGCGTACTGTCCCCAAAATTCCATGTCCAAGTAGTAATGGGTTTTGGCATTGATTGGTCATGAAAATATATCCTTGTATTACCGCAAATGGTATCGCTATTTAAATTTATGGAGAATGCGGCATTTGGCTTCAAGGAAGTCTGCACACTTTTTAGCAATACACTATCCCTGCAACCATCGGGTGTCGAATAAACAAGTTTTACTATATAGATACCTATGTTATTGTATGTGTGTGTCGGGGTATCTGATGTAGAATAATTTGTATCCCCAAAATCCCATTGCAAGTCTTTTATCCCAACAGAAGGTGACGGCCAAAATTGAAACTCCAAGCCTGGACATCCTTTCAAACTATTGGGCGTTGTATTAGACAAGTATCTTATTTCAACAGGGTTTTTCTTAATCGAATCAATCAACGAAACCTCTGCCACACAACCCGAAGGCGTTGTTGCCTTTAGTGAAAACTGATAGACAGAATCAGCAGGAAGAATAAAATCACCAATCGTTGCACGCTGATAAATATTGGTATTTGTCTGGCTCCATAACCAGTCCTTATCTCCAGAAGCAGTATCACTCAAAAAAACAGACACAGTACCGTTGCAAAGTGGCACGTTGTTAATGGAAAAGCCATCCAATGCGCTGGATAAAATTACTTTCATGGGCTTTACTATAGAATCTATACAGGCTCCAAAAGTGTTTACCAGTGTTATATCATAAATCCCCACCTTTTTAAAGGTACGCAAATAGGTTGCAGCATTTACATTGCCATTTATATCGCTACTCTCCCAATAAAACGAAGAAGGCACGGGGCTGCTCACGTTGGTAAAGGTTACATTACTAGTAGCACAGGCACTATCAGGACCAGTATAGTTTGACGTAAAATTAGCCACATATTCAGGTGATGGGGCAATGGATGTGTCTGCACAATGATTGTTATTCGTTACAATAAGTGTATCCTGAAAAACGCCCTTGGATAGATATTTATGAAAGGGAGCAGCTTGGATAGAAGTAGTCCCATCGCCAAAGTTCCATAAATAGGTTGGGCTGATGGTATAGGTAGTCTTGTTTTTAAACTTGGCTGTATCGCCTACTGAACACAAGAAATTATTATCCTTAACATAACTGGCAACTGGAGATTGCAATACCTTAACCAACGAATCATTTACCGTTTGCACACTACTACATTGGTTTGTATTGCGCACCAAAAGTTTTACAGGATAATTGCCTCCATATTTAAACGTATTTGCCACGGCAGCAATACTATCACCCTGCAATACATTGCCATCGCCAAAATCCCACAAATAATAGCTTATATTACCACTACCAGCCGTAGATGTACTTATAAAGTTTACTCCCAACGGAGAACATCCACCATATTTGTCTATTGTAAAACTGGCAATGGGCTTTTTAAATACTGTAATTACCGTAGATGAAGTAGAAACAGTGCCACCATCGGTAATGGTAAGCGTCACGGTATAGTTAGAGTCTATATTATAAATGGCACCTACCGCAGAATCCTTTTTGGTGGTAGTCACCTTGTTCTTATTACCAAAGTCCCATTTATAAATGGCTGCATTCGATACCCCGGTAGAATTATTAATAAAAGAAACAGACAGCGGACTGCAACCACTGGCTACACTGGCTTTAAATACTGATTTCAGTTGTGCACTCAAACTATTCGAGAGACAAAGCAAAGAAAAAATCGGAACGACGGACTTAATAGATATCATATATGGTTGCTACATGGATGGAAGGCTTATAAATAGATAACTGCTTGGTCTCTTTTCCATTCAAAACATTTCGCAGCCCAAACATATCCATTATAATGGATTAACAAAATATTATATTAAAAAGAAGAAGAATTAGCTATTTGGTTTTAAGACGCAACATTCTTAAATATGTTATGTAAAAAATAAAGGAACAGATTTACCTCTTTAAATAGCTCAAATCTTTTATTCTGTACATGCTGCGATGTTTAGTTGTATATGCTACGAAGCATCATTGCACTCATTGCACCATCTACGAAGCATCATTGCACCATCTACGAAGCATCATTGCACCATCTGCGAAGCATCATTGCACCATCTGCGAAGCATCATTGCACCATCTGCGAAGCATCATTGCACCATCTACGAAGCATGATTGCACCATCTGCGAAGCATCATTGCACCATCTGC
>JANYEU010000024.1 GCA_025362915.1 Chitinophagaceae bacterium
CTGTTCGTGGAAAGTGCCAATTGAATTATTGATAGACTTATCAATTTGCCTCAGTATTTCAGCCTGAATTAGGCTTTCTTCATCAATAGCATTAAACTTAGAGTTGAAAGTTAACTTAATGGTATCTACCTTATTAGCGTAAAAACTCTTTTTGGTAATGTTATTTTTAGCCTTTAGATAGGCTTTATGCAGATTGGCAATACATTTAAGTAGGTGTTCGTCCGAAATAAAAGGTAAGTACTTGTTAGTCATCAAAATATGGTTGGTTTAATTTATCATTTTCTGCTAAATTAATCCTTTCCTCCCAATACCCTTAAATTCTTCCTTCAAACTAGTAAAATTTACCATAAACCAAGATAAATCGATGCTGTTAACACGGGGCGAAGATAAGTATTGGCAACTTCCAAACACCACTATGTAAAAAAGGCACAGAGACCCTAAAAGTAGCTGTGCCTTAAAGCAAGTATTTACAGAAATACCATTAATTAGCGTGCGCCATGGCCTCATTTTCTATCGTAACGCCCAATCCTTGCGCTATTGCCATTCCTAATTGAATGTCTGCACGGAAAAAATGGCACAATTGCCTATTTACAATCAAATCTTTCTTCTCCCCACTAATGCCTTTCATCGCTCCCACAATGTTATTTATTAGGTTCTTCTTATCTTCAGCAGAAAGCACATCCCTATATAGGCTACCCGGCTGCGTATAATGGTCATTGTCGTTTTCATTACGGTCAAACCAGTTGGCAGTAGTGTTTTCCAGTTCCATGGCAGGTTCTTTATAGGCAGGGTCGGCAATTATATCATCAAAACTATTAGGAATATAGTTAGGGCTTGCACCTCCGTTGTCGCCCATTTGCATTTGCCCATCGCGCTGATAGTTTGCCACCATATAAGGACATCTATTTACGGGAATATGCTCGTAATTTACGCCCAAACGATACCGATGTGCATCCGGATACGACAATAAACGCCCTTGCAACATCTTATCTGGCGAATAACCAATGCCGTCCACCACATGGGCAGGCGCAAACGCAGATTGCTCCACATCCCTAAAATAATTTTGTGGCACTTCGTTCAATTCTAGCGTTCCCACATCAATCAACGGAAATTCCTTATGGCTCCAAACCTTGGTCAGGTCAAAAGGGTTAAATTTAAAATGCCTTGCCTCCTCTTCCGTCATCACCTGAATCTTCATTGCCCACTTAGGAAATTCATTCCGCTCTATTGCATCCACCAAATCCCGCTGTGCATGGTCTGGATCGATACCTTTCATCTCTGCTGCCTCGTTATTGGTAAAATTCTTGATGCCTTGCAATGTTTTAAAATGAAACTTCACATAAACCCTTTCATTATCTGCATTTATCAGGCTAAATGTGTGAGAACCATAGCCATTAAGATGCCGATACGAGTAGGGAGTACCTCTATCGCTCATTAATATCATCACTTGGTGCAAACTTTCCGGGTTCAGGCTCCAATAGTCCCACATCATTGTCGGGCTTTTGCAGTTTGTTTTCGGATCACGCTTTTGGGTATGTATAAAATGCGAAAACTTCTTCGGATCCTTGATAAAGAACACGGGCGTATTGTTTCCCACCAAATCCCAGTTGCCATCCTCGGTATAAAACTTCAAGGCAAAACCACGCGGATCCCTTTCCGTATCGGCACTACCTTTTTCGCCACCCACAGTACTAAATCGGAGGAAGATTCTTGTTTGTTTTCCTATTTCAGAGAAAATTTTCGCCTTGGTGTATGCAGAAATGTCGTTCGTTACGGTAAATGTTCCAAAAGCACCCGAACCTTTTGCGTGTACCACCCGCTCCGGTATGCGTTCGCGGTTAAAATGTGCCATTTCTTCGTGCAAAAAGTAATCTTGCAACAGTATTGGTCCCCTTGGTCCAACAGTCATGGAGTTTTCATACTCAAAAAAGGGTCTACCACTTGCGGTAGTTAATTTTTTCTTTTCCATATAATTTACATTTTATTGATACAAAGGTAGATGTTTTTGAGGATGGCAAACAATAGAATAAGTTATGATTTGATAGCAAGAAACTATAAGTCACTTTTTTCTTATAATAATCTTGTATATGCAACATCAAGTAAATTTTTAAAGTTATTTGGTGTCTAAAAACAGTTATCGTACATATATATTATGAACGATTGGTAGGATAAAAAAATCCTCCCAATACCGAGGGTGTAATTTAAACTGTGTCAAGGTCAAAATAAAATTAGACCTTTAACAGGATAAATTATGAGAGATAAAAAAGACACGTCATTTAGGTTTGATTATGAGGCGGTAAAAAACCATGCCTTGGAGCAGTTGAAAACAGGCAAACCCCTTTTGGGAAAAGGAGGAGCCTTGGCTCCGCTTTACAAATCATTTTTGGAAGCGGCATTGGAAGCAGAGCTTTCTGCACATCTTGAAGGTCAATTGGATGAAGACTCTAATCGTCGTAATGGTCATGGCAGTAAGCGTCTGTTGACCAGTGAGGGAAGCATGGATTTGGTAACCCCTCG
>JANYEU010000045.1 GCA_025362915.1 Chitinophagaceae bacterium
GCTAAAGCAACGGATTCATTACTTATTCGGCCCGCCAGGATTTAGCCATGATGGAAGTAGAAAAACAAGTAGCCAGATGCGGGCTGAGGAAATGGATGAAGAAGTTTAAATTTGGGAGACTGTTAAAATAACTAATCTCAATAAAACTGTGTTTTGCTTTTTTTAAACAGAAACGCTCAAGGCAATTTACCTTGAGCGTTTCTGTTTATTTATTTTAATGATATATGCTAGAATTGAAACTGCTTTGGAGCCAACCATGATAGGTTAATTTCATCTGGTACTTTCATTCTTTCTGCTATTCTCTTGTATCTGTTGGCGAGGGTACACAAATAATCTTGTGCCTTACTAGCCCCATCCTTCAATCCAGTTAATGTTTCTATTTTCCATAGAATAACAAGATGCTCAATGATACTGGCATAATCCCAAGTGGTATAAACGCCTATTTTTTGGGTGATGGCAGAGAAATCAATAAACATATTTTCGTTCTTACCCCCTTGATCCATCAATACAGCAGGCATGGTAATTTGCTTCCTCATCATTTGTTCAAAGGCAGATAGCGCACCGCTAGGATCTATTTCAAATACCTTCGACATAAAAGACTTGTATGCCTTTTCATGCCTGGCCTCGTCTCCTGCAATAGTCTTGCAAATTCTAGAAAGGGTAAAGTCTCCAGCCTTATCAGCCAGTTTTCCTGTGTTTACATGAGAAATTCTCGTAGCCCTTTCTTGGAAAGAAGTATAAACAAGTGCCTGATACGGATCTTGGTTTGTATTGGGATTGAAACCATTATATATCAACCGATGGATAGTTTGCTCTACTTCTTTCATATCGCATCTGCCAGACAAATAGAGATATTTATTAAGTAAATCGCCATGACGGTTTTCTTCTGCAGTCCAGGCACGAGACCATCTAACCCATGCATTGGGGCTTGTCAAGTCCTTTTCTGTATTCACCACCAAGTTAAAATAGGTTTGATAGCTAGGCAATGCTTCTTCAGTAATCATATTCCCTACCAAAGAAGTTATGATAGAATCTGGGATATTTGCAGACCTCTCCCGCAATTTTTTAATTTGATCCAGTGCATCTTCTTGGGTTAATTCTGGCAAGAAATCTGTTGGTTGCCAACACTCATCCGGATCTACAAGGGTTGTGTCTATGGTTTCAGAAACAAACCCTTCAATCATGCCAATCACTTCCATATTCTTGGCTAACTCGTTACGCTCTTCTTTTTGCATTATATTGATACGTTGTAAATTCTTTTAAAAATGTAAATATAGCCCATACAAGCGAGTTGTAGCCTATATTGTATTTCGATTTGCGTTAATTAAGATACACCCTCTTTTTACTGGCCAAGTATTTTTTATTAATTACATCACTCATTGTTGTATTATAAACCTTGCTTTCCACCCATGAAATAATGTCTAGGTAAGCAAACGCCCTTGTCTCAAACCTACTTTTCTCATACTTTTTTATTGTTACTAAAAAGGCTTCAAACTCATCGTGCATTTTCCTTGGGGATATGTTAAAAGACTTTCTCAAAAACTTAAACATCTCTTCTTCTATCACCGTAAGGTTCTGCATTTTGGCCATGAAACGGTAAACAGACTTAATCAAATATTCAATCAGCTCCATATTTCCCAATTCATAATGCGCCATAAGGTGCATTAACCTCGCATAACACTGTAAATCGTTCCGTAACCCCAATTGGTCATTGATTATCTTTTGCAAATAATCAATACAGGTTGCATAATCACCATAACCAAAATAAAGGGTCGCAAATTTATAATTAAAAACTAGAATTCTGTGCTTGTCTACAAACAAAACATATTCTTCCAGTTGCGCCTCAATTGTTTTTATCAACAAAAGCCCTTCACTGAAGGTACCCAACATCAGGTGTTGGTTTATTTTTGCACTGTTAATGTATATAAACGTATGAACCCTGAAGTTATCATGCTGATTAGCCAAAGGCGTTAAAGAAAAAGCTTCAAACTCTCTTAACGTGATTTCAAATTTCTCAAAGTTGCGTAAATCAAAGTGCGCATTTAATAGGTTATGTAACCCTTTTATATAATGCCCAATCTCCACTTGCTTCATCGCTTCCTGCACATTGAACAAGTCTATCCATTTTTGGCTGTAACGATAGTACATCAAAAAGTCTTGCCTGATGAAAGCATACCAAACGTAACTCTGATACATGTATAACTTTTCGTAAAATCCTGCTTCATCGTAATTTATTGCTGGTAGATTCTCTTTAAAGTATTGTTTTACATGTACTTCATCCTCCTCATTTCGGGCATGTCCATTTTTTACGTACCAACCATAAAGCAACAAGGCAAGGTTAGATAATTTAGCCACACGAGATATGTGTTCGCTCACTTCTGTAGCTTCATCAGCCAGATTAGCAGTTTTTTCAAGGGTACTTCGCGTAATGTGTAAGGTTTCTATCTTTTTTTCCAAGGAGATTACTTGTGTCAAAAAGTTGAACTTGTAATTTGCCCAACCTATTTCCTTTACCCTTTCCAGTATCCGCAAACTTTGGTGTTTCAAACCTTTGTTATACAGTATCCGGGCATAATCCAATTGCTCATTTAGTTGTAAATCAAGGTTATCGGAGTTCTTTAACAACCGTAAACTAGATAATATCTGTTTGTAAAGGTGCGTTTTAAGATTGGCCAACTGTGGTTTTTCTATGGTGGCAAGCCTTCTCAATAGTAGCTTCTCATCATAATCATTCAGTTTGTCTAACGCATCAAATAATTGAACTATTTTTAAATCTTCTTTGGTAGAACTACGGTTGATATATAGCTTAAAATGCCGCTTCTCCGACTTTTCAAGGGAGTGAATGAGTTGATGTAATATGTCTATATTCCGATTGGACATCATTTAAAATATTTCTTGAAACCTAATGCCATAAAGAATTTTAGCCAAGTACGGCATCTTTTGGCATCAATAATTGCAATATAAGTTGTTTTAACCAAGTAACCAAGACCCCGTACTTTTGTGTCATCAAATTAAAAGAAAAGTTTTAAAACTAAAAATTACCTTTCTAAAAACAAGAAACAGTTACTCAGGTAACACTAAAATATACTTAGAACTATTTTCATATGGCAAGCAATCGTTAGAGGTCGCCCTGTTTCTACAGGGAGACCCTTTTTTTGTACCTAATTCAAGCAGAAAATCCACTTTTAATCAATACAAATAAAAAAATCTCCTTTTCCTTCTGCTTGCAGAGTTTGAGAAATATAATAATATACTAAAGTAACTTCTTCGCTTCTATACTGATTACTTCACTGACAACGGCGGGCAATGTTCCTCTTTTATCATCAGCCAAAAATTCTAACAATGCCTTGCTAAAACCATAGCCGGTTGCATCTGGGGGTATCACACTACCTACTTGATTTAGGAGTAAAAGGTTTTGTTCCTTTAAGTTTTTAACTGCATTCCACGCTTCGGCACTTACATAAATCTGTTGCGAAATATTGTAACTAAACTCTTCATTTATATTTTGAACAACCGCACGCTGCATATCCCTTGCGCTGTATTCTGGATTGCTTACCCTGCCTATAACATTAGCCAAGGATATTCTTTCTGCCAACAATGCCAACCTTTCATAAGCCTGCAACTGCATCATTTTAGATCCTTCTACTTTTTTCCCTTCTTCAGTAGCAGATTTTCTTTGCAGATAAAGTAGCCAAGCCACCACGCCAGCAATACAAACTGCTACAAAAAGTACCACACCCATTAGCTCATTATCCATATATCTATTTTACGTACGGACAAAAATAGCGGAATAGAAGGTCTTCTCCCCAACCTTTATTGTCGTTTTGCCCGCTTAATATGCTTTTATAAACCTAAAATCTAGTATTTTAACGAAAGGATATGCTCTTGCAATACATAAACTACCTTATTCAACCTCAATCATCTTCAAACAAACCGCACTCGTTACCGGAATTGTATTGTTGGTAAGTGTCAGTAAACCCGTATTCTTATCTCGCTTGAAAATGGTGATATAATCAGACTTTTGATGCCCAACCAATAGCATATTGCCAGAAGGGGAAATGGTAAAATTGCGGGGCATGATTCCGCCGGTAGGCTGCACATTTAGCAATTGTAGCTTTCCATCTGCACTATTTACAGAGTATGTGGCAATGGTATTGTAGCTGCCCCTGTTGGTGGCATATAAAAACTTTCCATCGGGCGATAGATGAATATCTGCACTTCCTTTGTCAATATTATTGGTACTGTCTGTGCTGATGGTTTGTATCAATCGCAAATTTTTATTACCATAAGAAAATACATCCACCGTGCCTGCGAGTTCGTTTATAACATACATAAACTTTTTATTGGGCGAAAAGGCAAGATGTCTAGGACCATTGCCTGCTGCGCTCATGGTAACGGAATCATTGCCTTGGGAAAGTGGGAGGGTAGTGGCGTCCGCATTGAATGTGTATCTATTTATCTTGTCAGTTCCCAAATCATTGGTAAATAAATACTTTTCATCGGGCGAAAAAACTACTGTATGCACATGCGGCTCTTGCTGTCTGGATTTGTTTACACTACTTCCCACATGCTGTATCAATTGCGTAACAGTATCCAAACTGCCATCATTTTTTACCGGAAAGGCAGACAAACTTCCCCCTTTATAATTGGCGGTAAACACCCATTTTTGTTTGCTATCAACAGTAATATAGCACGGACCATTGCTTTTAGTAGTTTGTTTATTTACAAAAGTTAACTTGCCTAATTGGTTATTGAACAAAAAAGCAGATACTGCGCTAGCATTGTCCGCACCGCCTTCTTTTACCGCATACACAAACCGGTGGTTGCTGCTGATGGCCAGATACGAAGGATTATCGGTCTTTACCTTACTTACAAAAGTGGCGGTACCGTTCTCCTCATTAAATTTATAAACGTAAATGCCCTCACTTTTGGGAGTGGTATAAGTACCTACAAAAAGGAAATACTGTTTGGATTGACCAAAAATGCAACTAATAAATAAAAAACTAACAATGACGGAAAGCAATCGCATGATAAAAGTTTTGAGGAGAGATTAATTTTTCATGGGTTGATAAATGGTAAATGATCCTTGGGTAATATCCTTTAAGTTTAAATTAGAGAGGCCAACTTTTCTGCCCCAATCACCAGTATTTTGATGGGCTAAAATAAAATTATTCTTGTCTTTCACTTCGTAAATGATGGCAGTATGGTGTTCCATCATTGCAGTAATGGTTTGATTGCCATTTATAATTTTCACGACAACTCCTTCAAATTGAATAATGTCTCCTGGATAAATACAATCATGTTTTACATTCACTTTCTTCCCAAAGCCATACATCTTATCCCAATTTGCACCTAGCTGATTGAGGGGTTCGGCAGCCAAGTCCCAACATTCGCCCCGTGCCACTTTTTTATGGATATGTTCGTTTACATATTGGATGATTCCCTTGTTCAAATCGGGTACATCTCCACATTCATAACTTTTTGAATTAGCAATAGAGGGTGATTTACAGTAATAAAAGGAAGATAAAACCACAATGGCTAATAAAGAATAGGCAACCCGCAACTTCATATAAAATATTTTAGTGAAAATAGGAAGATAATTGAATGATTTACTACTGAAACTAGCATCCATTTGTTAAATTTTAGTAATACTAAAGGCAATTGTATATAGTTGACAAGTCCTAATAAATTGTTTTGGTGCGATACTAAATTATTTATACTACTGTTTTATTGCCGTTAATAAGCGGGCACACTCCGTCTCGGATGTTCTCTACGGTATATTTCCCCTACTTCATCTCCACATTTCAATTTTCTTTTGGAAAGCAGTTAACACTTCCCAAAAGAAAGATTAGGTTCTAAATGGATAGCATAACCTACCTATGCACCTCATTTGTAAAATGAAACTGTATATCTGGGTTGGTGCTAATCTCAGTATTTAAAAACCATTCGCTTTGGGCAAGGTAAACAGGGTTGCCATCTTTATCGTTAGCAGTATTCTGTTGCTTGAACCGAAGGAAGTCTTCCAGCTTTTTACTGTCTTTGCTAGTTAACCAACAAGCCTTAAAGAAGGGCATGGTTCTAAATTCGCAGGCAGCACCATATTCCTGCAACAATCGGTATTGGATAACCTCAAACTGAAGATCTCCCACGCAACCAATAATCTTTTTGTTACCACCAAACTGCGTAAACAATTGCGCCACACCTTCATCAGTAAGCTGACTAACGCCTTTTTCTAATTGCTTTGTCTTCATCGGATCCTTATTCACCAATTCCTTAAATATCTCTGGAGAGAAGGTAGGGATACCCGTAAAAAAGAAGTTTTCACCTTCGGTCAATGTATCACCAATCTTAAAAGAGCCAGTATCGAACAGACCAACCACATCACCAGGATAAGCATCATCAATCACATCCTTACTGCGGGCAAGAAAAGAATAAGGATTGCTGAAACGGATGTCCTTATCCAACCGAACGTGATGAAAGTATTTATTACGCTCAAACCGTCCACTACAAACACGCAGGAAAGCAATCCTGTCCCTGTGCTTAGGATCAAGGTTGGCGTGAATCTTAAAAATAAAACCACTGAATTTATCTTCTCCCACCTCCAATAAACGAACAGACGTTTCCCTACTACGGGGAACGGGGGCAATCTTAATAAATATATCCAGCATCTCCTGCACGCCAAAGTTGTTAACGGCACTGCCAAAGAAAACGGGGGCAACCTTGCCGCTCAGGTAATCGGCGTTGCTCAGTTCTCCATATACGCCATCAATCAATTCCACATCTTCTCTCAATTGGTTGGCATCCCTATCACCAATTTTTGCTTGAAGAATAGGTTCGCTCAAATCGGAAATGGCAAAGGTTGTTTCCTCCTCCTCTCCTTTGGTACTGGCAGCAAAAAGGCGGAGGCTTTTGTTGGATAAATTATATACACCCTTAAAATCTTTACCACTATTGATAGGCCATGTCATGGGATGAAGCGTCAATTTCAACTCGGCCTCTATCTCTTCCATCAGGTAAAAAGGGTTCTTACCATCCCTATCCATCTTGTTCACAAACACAATAACAGGTGTATCGCGCATACGGCACACTTCCATCAGCCTACGGGTCTGGTCTTCTACCCCGTTCACGCTATCAATCACCAAGATAACAGAATCCACCGCGGTAAGGGTACGGTAGGTATCTTCCGCAAAGTCCTTGTGACCTGGGGTATCCAAAAGGTTTATTAGAAAACCTTCATACTCAAAAGTCATCACACTCGTAGCCACACTAATACCACGCTGACGTTCAATTTCCATGAAATCGCTGGTGGCATGTTTCTTAATCTTATTACTCTTCACCGCACCCGCCGTTTGTATGGCACCTCCAAACAATAACAGCTTTTCTGTTAGTGTTGTCTTTCCCGCATCGGGGTGAGATATAATTGCAAACGTTTTACGACGGTTTATTTCCTTCTCAAATTTCATCTGTGTAATTAATTGTTGCACTTTCTTTTGTATAAAAGAGCCTATAAAGTTTTTAACCCTTATAGGCTCTTTCGTAATTGCGGCAAATGTAACCGAAAGCTATAGAAGAAGCAACTATACATTTTCAGCATTCAATAAGTAAATATGCGTTAGAAACTGGTTTGGCTAATAAAAAGGTTATCCTACAGCACGAGGGTACACCTTAGCGAAGGCAGACTGCAAGCGATGCGCCAACCCTATTAGATTTTAGCGAGTGGCGTGAACTAGCTGGGCAATCAATCCGGATAATTATTTAAAGTATCAAACTTAATATATTTTAAGTTTTTAAGTTCCTTTATAAACAATTCCAAA
>JANYEU010000061.1 GCA_025362915.1 Chitinophagaceae bacterium
ATAATGGTTTTATCCCATTCATTTGTTGTTCAAGTCCCCGTTGACCGTTCAAAAGTATCGCAGCAGAATTTGCTACGTAAAACGAAGTGCCACACACCAGTTCCGTACCGTCTGCCATCATTGCTTTTATAATCCATTGCACCCTGCCTGCCCTACTGTAATTTATGGAAACAGGCTCACCCATCGTCATTGTTTTAAATCCCGCGCCATTACCAAAGTTTATTTTCAATTCATGAATATTCTTTCCGGTATTGTTCCAAAATAGGTTTTCGTTACATACAAAAGACACCCTGTTTGTATTGCTGTAACCTTTATTGGGGCAACCAATAAATATTTTTTTCACTTCGTAAGGGCTTTCGTTGGTAGTGGGCATATCAAAAACCTGCATCTTCTTTTTATCATAGCGAAGCAGTTTTCTTTTAAAGGCATCTTCCTTTACCTCACTGTAATTGCCCAACAGTATTGGGATGGGGATGGGTAAATAATCGTTGGTACTGTTGATGAGCAATCTGTTTACCTCCTTTATGTCAGGTAATGGATTTACTGTTTCGCCGCAATAACTTGTTTGTAACTGAAAGTAGAGTGTACGCCAAAGGTTTATATCTATCCTGTTACTATCGCTACGGATGCCATTAAAGGTTGACATAGGATAAATGGGGCATCCGTACTCCTGAAGGAAACGTCCGGGTATTTGCGTTTTATCCAACGGAGCGAATATGTATTGCAACAATTTTTTTGGTGAGGAGGTATCTGGAGGCAATGTATTTCCCTTAACTATTGCGGAGACGATAAATGTGAAAGTAAATAGAACCAGTGCCAAGCGTGTATATTGTTTTTGCATAATAAAAGTATGTCTAAATGATTTTAAAAACCTTTAATAGGCCTGTTGTTTTGCTGAATATCCCGTTCAAGGTTGGCTCTTGCCAAATAACCTTTTTTGTTAGTGTGTCAACAGCTTGCTTGTTGTATTTGTACATTTTTAATGCCAAACACATCTTCAAAATTATTACGTTGCAAAGTTCCGGTAGGGTAGTGGCAGTGTTGTTATACGATTGTAGGTTTATGTTATATAATTCATAGTTTTGGGTGGGTAGATGGCAATTTATATGGGGTTTTTACAATTACCTTTTGATTGCTTTAGGAAGAGATAAATATGATTCCGCTAACATCCATATTTGCAATATGGTTGTTAGCTGCTGGTTTATTTCTTTTATTCGCCGATGTTGGTTGGTTTCTTCACCACATCAATCAACAGAATGTTTAATAATGAGTTCTTTTACAAATATATAGGTTCTGCTTATAGATGTTGGGGGAAGAACACCAGGGCAAACGCATATAAATTTAAAATGCTTAAAATAGACTAATACTCGCATTTCCACCAGTGCTTACATAAGCCACCTTAGGGAAATTCGGTTTTAGCGCAGCTAAAATTGAGAAAAATCCGAAGGGATATTTTTCTCAAAGGGTTAACCGTAGTGGCGTTGTAAGCACGAAGCCTGCCGGCTTGAGGCAAAAAGAATAAAAAGAATAAAATGAATTAATTTATTCAGTCTAGCCATAGTTTTAAAGAAAAACAAATTTATATGCGTTTGCCCTGTGAAGAACACCAACATCGGCGGGAACTTTTAGAAGTTGGTAAATCTATAGGTGAGATTATATTGATGATAAGATTAGGCAACTTTCCAAAAGTTACCTAATCAACCATCCTGCTCATTTTCGATGTTACCAGCAATCTATCTCCCAATCCATCAACTCCTTTTCCCTCCTCCAATCATCCCATTATCAACCCAATAGACCCTTTTGTAAGCCCCAATTATCTAAATACATATAAATTCAATTGAATTTACTCGTGTAGACGTTCCGTATGACATAAATTCAATTGAATTTACCCATCTTCTCGTGTCGTATGACATAAATTCAATTGAAATTATTCGTGTTGACGTGTCTCATGACATAAATTCAATTGAATTTACCCGTGTTGTTGTGACGTATGACATAAAATCAATTGAATTTATGTCATAAGACACCTTTGATGACATAAATTGTACTTTTTAACCCCATATCGTTGAGACGTATGATAGTAATTGTAAAAAATCATTCAATAATGACTAATTTAGACAGAATAAAAAGTTTTTGAAAATCAAATAATTTTTATAAATATTTTATTTAAAATTAAAAAAAATATTACCAAATAACTTACATAACTTGCAAGAATTAATTTAACGGTTAATTTTAAAAACGCTATTATGAAACATATTTGGTTGTACCTGCAAAATCCCTTTTTTAACTGTACCAAAAAGAATTACAAAAAGGCCGTAAAGATTTCTGCCTACACTGATGCCCGCCTCTTTATAAAAATTGCCGACCCTTTTTATGCGGCTTTATATGCCACCTATCATCCCCTGCATCTGGCATTGGTTTCTGCTTATAACATCTGGAAAGCCCAAGGTGGCACACAAAAGGGTAGTACAGTAAGCTTGGCAGATTTGTTGGCACAACTAAATCCCGGCAAAAGTGGTTTGTGGAACAGAGCGGTTCAATTGCTTTATCCCGTGGGCAGTGCCATATATACTGCCATCTTTCCAAAGAAGATGAAACCCTTCTATGCAGGCACAACACAGGATCGCGTTAATGCGGTAGCCCAACTGGAAATTTCGTTGACAGGTAAGGCTGGCTTGGCTACCACACTGGCAGACGTAACCACTTTTTCCAGCGACCTGGCCGCTGCCGAAACAGCACAGTCAGGCAGCATGGGTACAACAGCCACTGCCAGTGAAAACGTGGAAACAGCCCGTGTGAATGCAATGGTGATGCTATATTCCATTTTGGGGCAGTGCATAGGGAAGTTGGCCGCAACACCAAGTTTGATTACCGTTTTGTTTAACCTAAGTGTGATACGCAATAAACTGCAAACAATCTTTATGGGCGCATTGAAAGTGGGAGGCTTTGAAACAATTGTTCAACGGTCGTATGATTTAACTGATACCATCGATGGCAGCAGTGACGGTAATACTGAACTAGGCTTTTATCTGGCTGAAAACCCTAACGAAGGGCCAACGGGTTATACGGTGATAAATGTACTATCCACCAAAACAAGAAGTATCGGCATCCCGGAATTTATAAACAATACCACCAATACTTTCCTGTGTGTGGTAAACCTTTCCGATACTTTGGCCGGGCATTATAATGTGAATGTAGCATAAAAGTGATGAATTATGAGTGATGGATCCTACTCACTCATAACTCATCACTCATAATTCATCACTAACTACTTCTTATGCAATGTTATCAATTAGATTTTCCAGATGGTGATTGGATAAATCCGGCTTATGCGCTGCAGATTAGTTTTTCTTATGTACTAAGTGATATCACTACCATATCTGGGCATACAACTATGATGCTTTATTTTGAGCATCATTTTAAAAAACGTACCCTTATCGACAGGGCGCATATAGTATATGATCTTCAGAAAAATGAACCAGAGGCAAGAGCGGCATTAGAAAATTTCTTTACTCAATACAAGAAGGTAAAAGCCATTAAGCACCCTCCGGCATTAATCTTTTTGGCGTATAAGAAGTTGGAAAGTACTATGGACAAGGTATTGAAAGACTGGGTGAACGGCGTTTGTGAGGTTCTTGAGAAGAATGGGTTTTATGCTTTCTCAAGGAATTTTAAGCCGGGTATATTAAACAGTTATTACTTGGGAAATGATGTAATTTCGGGGCAGGATTTGACTATTGACACAGTAGAAACCTTTAGTAACAAATTGCTTGTTAAGGGTATGGACAAGATTATTTGGTTGATGGCAGAAGGGTTTTATAGTTATTTATATTTTGGTGAGGGCGCCATTACATCAATAGATGCCATAGAGGAAGGTAAGCCATATCTTGTTAAATCCCTTAAAATACCTAACATCAACTTGTTGAGTTGCGAAGAGCTAGATATACTTAGGGAAACAATTGCTAAACTTACATCTAATTTTAGGGCTGAAACAGATGCTTGGGCTACCCAATGCTACACTGCAAAGAGTGGTGGTAATTACTTTAAAGAAAAGTTGATGCCACTGATGGCAACCGTTCAGGGTGCGATAGATAATGACCCATTACTACAACAGTGGCGTAACATTGATAGTGTAAAAAATACTTCTGCCATATACTTTGGTGAAGTTTCTCCATTGATACTTTGGAAGTATTATAAAAACAATCTTATCCTTTCGGAAGAAATATATAATCAGTTGATTAAAGAATATAAGGGAAGGGAAAGCTACACCATACCCGTGATGGTGTTTGCGTATCATCTGGATGCATTGAAACTACAAACCTGGCAAATGGAAAATGGATTGCAAAATGAATGGGTGGGGGCGGTGAAGAAATATGCGGAGATTTAGGCATACGGTAAGATATTGTAAGGTTTTTTATTTGCAAATTACAATTTATGGACTTCACCTCACTCATAACTCATCACTCATAATTCATAACTAACTAATTTCCCCCTATTTTTGCGGCATGAATAAAATAGCAATACTGCATCATCATTGTCTTATGTTACCAAACGGGTAAGCGTGGATGTTTGTATTGTGCAACATATTTATCAGGCTTACTACATAAACTAGTAAGCCTGTTTTTATTTAATCATTCAATCATAATTCTAAAATCATTTAATCATAATTTATGAAAGCAACAAACGAAGTGACCAGTGGCAAGTACGACAATGGAGGAAAGCTGAAACTGGCTATTCAGAAGAGCGGGAGACTGAATGACGACAGTATGAAACTGTTGAAAGAATGTGGGATAGACATTAGTAATGGAGTGAATAAACTAAAGGCTGATGCCAACAATTTCCCCTTGGAAGTATTCTTTTTGAGGGATGATGATATTCCGCAGTACGTGGAAGATGGCGTGGCGGATATTGGTTTTGTGGGGGAAAATGTGGTATATGAAAAGAAGAAGAAAGTGGTGGAAGTGGAGAAGCTTGGCTTTGGTAAATGTAGGCTGAGCATTGCCGTTGGCAGAAACGAAACTTATACTGATGCACAGTTTTTGCAAGGGAAAAAGATAGCTACTTCGTACCCCGTAATTGTGCAGGATTTCTTGGATAAGAATGTTATAAAGGCCGACATCCACGAGATTAGTGGTAGTGTGGAGATTGCGCCGGGCATAGGCTTGGCAGAAGCGATTTGTGATTTGGTAAGCAGTGGATCTACCTTGTTTATGAATGGACTCAAAGAGGTGGAAGTGATACTGAAATCGGAAGCTACACTTATCAAGAACAATAATTTGGGTGCGGCACAGCAGCAATTGTTGGATAAGTTGATATTCAGGATTCAGTCTGTAAAGAAGGCAAAGAACAATAAATATGTGTTGCTGAATGCACCGAATGATAACTTGGATAAAATAATAGCTTTGTTACCCGGTATGAAAAGTCCTACTGTTTTGCCGCTTGCAACTGCTGGTTGGAGTAGCGTTCATACCGTAATAAAGGAAAGTGATTTCTGGGATATTATAGAACAACTAAAGGAATTAGGCGCAGAAGGAATACTGGTAGTGCCTATTGAAAAGATGATTATATAATCTAGTTATGAGTTATGAATGATGAGTTATGAGTAAGAACTCGCTATAACTCATCATTCATAACTCATAACTCATAACTATTTTCCATGCTTGAAACAATCGATTTACGAAGTCTGTCAACCCCGCCTGCTGGTGGATGGGGCATCACACGTCCTGTGTTTGATAATACCATCTTACAACAAAAGGTAAAGGGTATCTTGGATGATGTGCGGCAGCACGGCGATGCTGCCATAGCCAAATATACAGCCCAGTTTGATGGTGTTTCATTAACAACCATTGCGGTGACTAAAGAAGAGATTGAGGAATCGGTTTCTTTATTGACTGATGAGTTGAAGCAAGCCATACATGCTGCAGCAAATAATATCCGCATCTTCCATGAGAAACAAGTAAGCAAAATTGAGGTTATAGAAACAATGCCGGGGGTAGAGTGCTGGCGTAAGTCTGTTGGTATTGAGAAGGTTGGTTTATATATTCCCGGAGGCACTGCACCCTTGTTTTCAACCATATTAATGTTGGGAATCCCTGCACAGTTAGCAGGCTGCAAAGAGGTTGTTTTATGCTCCCCTCCCAATAAGGAAGGCAAGTTGCACCCCGCCATATTGTATGCTGCATCGGTGGCGGGTATAACCAAGGTATTTAAGGTAGGCGGCGTACAAGCCATTGCTGCTTTGGCTTACGGCACGGAAACCATCCCTAAGACTTATAAGGTATTTGGTCCTGGAAATCAATATGTAACCTGTGCCAAGCAATTGATTCAGCAAGAAGGTATTGCGATAGACATGCCCGCCGGACCAAGCGAAGTGTGTGTAATGGCTGACGATACGGCGAATGCTGCGTATGTTGCCGCCGATTTATTGAGTCAGGCAGAGCATGGTGTGGATAGTCAGGTGGTATTGGTTACCTGCGAAGAAAGTGTGGTAAAAGCAGTGATGGCCCAACTGAAAAAACAAGTTGAGTTACTACCAAGAAAGGAAATTGCACTAAAAGCATTGGAGAATAGCAAGGCTATCATTGTAAAGAATATTGAACAGGCAATTAGTTTGGTAAATGAATATGCCGCCGAACACTTGATTATCAGTTGTCAATACGCAGAAGAAATAGGGGAGCGGATAGTAAATGCTGGCTCAATATTCTTGGGGAATTATTCCCCGGAGAGTGTGGGCGATTATGCCAGTGGCACCAATCATACCTTGCCTACCAATGGTTTTGCTAAGGCATATAGTGGTGTAAGCCTA
>JANYEU010000062.1 GCA_025362915.1 Chitinophagaceae bacterium
GTCAACTATTTCATGATTTTTTAAGCTATAAAAAGGTATTCACGTCTATTCTCTCAAATTTTACTCATTGATAAACAAATAATTTACCAGCTACATGCAACTGGATTTAACCATTCGCAGCTAATGTATATTATTCTAAAAATGAATATCACGTGTAAGGTCAATCCTTTCAAATACATATTCCAGATAAGCTTGCACGTTATGCGTGGTTAATTGGTTGGTATCATCAGCAGTGATGAATAAGAATTTAGCCAAACTTAACTGTCCCGTTCCTAAAATATGATTGGCGATGGTCAATAACTCAGCAGGTTGTTTGGTAGGCATATACGGCGTGTATCGTTCACTACCAATTGCCAATAATAGTGGATGTACCCCCGCCGCATCAACCGCATGAACTTCTTTTACACCCGGTATCTCTTGCGATATGGCACCACCCGCCAACTCGTGTATCAAATCGCCAAAACTTGTATCTTCCTGCGGGGGTCTTCCCACAACGGTAAAAGGCCAGATGGCATTCTTTTTTGCATACACCTTATGTACCCGCATCAACGGAAAAGGATGCTGTAAAGAATAATAACCAAGATGATCACCAAAAGGGCCTTCTGGTTTGTTTTCATTGGGATAAACTTCTCCTGTTATTACAAAATCAGCGTTGGTGCTTATGGCAAAGCCATCTTTATAAGTATATCTAAAACGTTTTCCTGCCAGCACACCCGCAAAAGTCATCTCACTAATTCCTTCGGGCAAAGGCATAACGGCAGCCAAGGAATGTGCAGGAGGACCTCCTACAAAACAACTGACCTTTAGCGGCAATCTCTTTTTATTTGCTTTTGTTTGATGAATACCAATACCCCGATGCAACTGATAGTGCAAGCCAATTTCTTTATTCAACTCATAGTCATTACCTGTAAGTTGTATGCGGTACATGCCCAAGTTGGATTGCATGATGCCGGGTGCATCTACATCTTCGGTATAAACTTGTGGTAATGTAACAAATGCGCCGCCATCCATTGGCCAATGATGAATAAGAGGTAAATCGGTAATATTTATTTCTTGGTGTAAGACAGGTTTCGAGAAAGGATTTTGTAAGGGCAACGCTTTTAGCGCAGCCAATCCCACACCTATATTCTTGAAAGGGTGCTTCAATGCTTCCATTGGATTGCCCTTTAGTTCTATTAATCTTTGCACAAGCTCAAATGTATCACTAAATATGAATTTACTTCTTTCCAACGTGCCAAATATGTTAGATGCTGCTCGGAAAGGTGTGCCTTTGTAATTGCTTAGGGGAGATTTCTTTACATTCTCAAACAGTATTGCCGGGCCTTTTGCCTCATAGACCCGCAGGTGTATGGCAGCCATCTCGAGGTAAGGATCCACTTCTTCTTTTATGCGAACAAGGTGATTGTTTTTTTCTAGATCCAGTAAACAGTCTTCTAAGTTTTTGTAAGCCATAGCAGTAGAACAACCGCCTAAAAGGGAAAGTTGTTATTGCGCCAAAAATAGCTGTTAGCACCAAGTTGTATACACCCAACTTTACGTCTGATACATCAAACTTTATATCTGATACATCAAATGCCGAAAGCGTTGCGGCAACTGATTAAACGCATATTTATCAACACCCCAAGCAAGGTTTTTTTTCTAACACATAAGCACAATAGGCACATAGAAAAGGAAAATAAGGAAAGAAACGTTGCACTTTAAGGTCACATGGACTCGAGTAGAAAAAAGTGAAACTTTTTTTCTATGTGTTCTATTCCTTTTTTTCTTTAAACAAACAAACTATGTTCCTTATGTGACTATGTGTTGAATCTTTTACTTCTCCATAAGTTATACTGGTAGGAAACACTGATATTGGGGAGATAAAACTGCGTAACTTCAGTTATTCAACACTCAATCTCCCATTATTTCTAATAGCACGTTTTACTAACCATTTTGGTCGCGATAAATTTAATGTGTAAGAAATACATGATAATGGTATGATTTACTTTTCTTAGATTTGCTGACTAAAATTTAATACATTGGCAACGAGGAAAGTAGAGATAAGTAAAGTACCCGATGAGGAAAAAGTAAAAGTTGTTAGAAAAAAAGCTTCACCCAAGAAGGAGATTACTCCAGTAATAACGACTTCGATAGAACCAGAAATAGAAACAAAGTCCCGTAAAACGTCTACAGAAAAAGCTTTTTCAATCATAGAAAAACAAGATTCAGTCATTCAAATCACATTCAAACTACGTTTCTATACCAAGCCCGGTCAGCAACTGTTTATAAGTGGAAACCATGCTATCTTGGGCAATGATGAACTGTCTAATGCTGTCCCACTCATTTATATTGACAGTGAATTTTGGGGAGTGTCGGTTGACGTAAAGAACCCGGCGGACATTAATCAAGAAATAAGGTATAATTACATACTGAAGAATCCCAATGGAAGTATCAGCTACGATTGGGGTTCTGATAAAACCATTAA
>JANYEU010000094.1 GCA_025362915.1 Chitinophagaceae bacterium
ACGGCATATAGTAATGCTACCAATTTTAATATGCTGAATAGGAATCCAGATTACTTAACCGACACAACTGGCTATGGTCATGTCTTAAAAAATAACCTCAGCTTCAATGCACGGTACACCAGCTATTCCAATATTGATTTTGTTGCTTGTAACGCTGATACCAATTCTTTTAATCTACCTGTAACTGTAACAAAGGCTGACTTTTTAAGCATTGATCAAGCATTGCTGACCGCACCTCGTCAAGCCGATGGTAGTCTGCCCAATATAGATTTTATGAAACTGGTAAGTGGTAGCGACTTGATTGATCAGGGCGAAGATGTGGGATTTGCTTACTATGGCACTGCGCCAGATTTAGGCTGCTTTGAGAGTAATTATATTCCAGTGCCAGTAAAATTGGTTGACTTTACAGCCGTAGCAGATAACAATAACAGAGTAATACTTAGTTGGCAAGCGCAAAATCAATTGAACAATAAGGGTTGGCAAATAGAGCGGGCTACAAATTATACTGTGCAAAACTGGCAAGTTGTAGGCTTTGTGGCTGGAAGTAAAACTGCCATGACCAATTGCAGCTTTAATGATGTTAATGTGCCAATAGGTAGTTATTACTACCGACTTAAACAGATAGATGCCAATGGAACTAGCTCATACAGTGATATACAAAAGGTTATTGTAGGAGTAATAGCTTCAGTCAAACTAGCAGTGTACCCAATACCAGCTACCAGTGGCAGTATCATTAGCTATTACCTGCCAGAAGCTACCGATGTAAAATTGACACTATACAATGCTGTTGGAAAACTATTATCCATTTTAGTTTCCGCAAAACAGCCAGCAGGTATGCATACTTTTTCATTAGGCATTGCATTGCCAGATAGTAAAGGTGTGTATATGCTAGAATTGAGTACAGGTAATACTAAAATCACTAAAATGTTTGCTAAATAATAAGTAACCATAGCTAAGTAATAAGAGATTAACTAACTAAGTGTACATATTAATTGGTAGAACTTACAGCATAATCTAAAAGTATAGTATCATTTAATAGTAAGAAGAAGATAAAAGACATACAATTTGGTTACAGTACTAGAATATATAGTATTATTGTCCGAGAAATTGTATGGGAACACCCCACAAAAAGGTGGAGATTATTTGAAATACTAAACTTTTATGCGAGCATTCTTTATTGCTTTATTTACATTCTTTTTTTATGCGTCCACTTATTCTCAAGTGGATGGGTATTTGTCCGAAACGGGTACCAATGGTAATACAATCATTAAATTGAATAAGATTACAAGAGAGGTTGTTTGCAACTATTCTTTTTGTAAGAATATAAAGGGAGTATCAATCTTCTCCGATATAAGTAAGATTATCTTGGTTGATTCCGTTACCATATACTTTGATGAGAATGGAAATATGACGCTTAGGGTCAGGAATATTAAAAAAGACAATAAGAAACTTGTTGATTCTTTTTATTACAGTCCTGAAAATCAGCTCATACAAATTTCTTCTACTTCAATAATGAATGGGCAAGAGACAAACATGGGCTATACACTGTTTACGTATGGTGCTAATGGAAAGGTAACACTTTCTAATACATCATACATATTGCCCAACGGTATTACCAAAGATGCTATTGCACAGAATATTTATAACAAGAAGAATCAATTAATAGAAGTTTGGAAGCAAAGTAACCTTAGTAAATTGGTTTTGTCAGAAAAGTACTATTACACCAGAGGTGGCAAGATAAAAAAGATAGAGCACTTTAATGGCGATTATGCTACCAAATACAGTTACTGCTGGAGAAACACAAATGTCTTTTCTACCAATGAGAATGAGTATTACCATAAATCAAAAATTGTTTACAATAAATACCATAAGTGTATTAAATATATCTACGGTGATAAAAAATATTTTTTCTCCTATAATCCTGACGGAACCATGTCGGAAAGTAAATATTATTTCGATGAGGATATGGTGTCTATAACCCAACATCATTACTATAAGGATTGAAATGGTTTAGAATAATGTGAAGCTTTATTACTCCTGACGTATTCATACAGGATAATCTGCGTAGTATGTTGTTGTCAATTTTCGCAAAGAGCAATAACTAATGGATGTTAAGATGTGTTAGTAAAAAATAATTTAACTCTTAATTTATTTCTCCTACATTTGCAGCCATTAAAAAATTAAAGGAAGCAATACCGTTTGTTTCAAAAAGAAAAATAACAATGGCAATTACAAAAGAAAAGAAAGTTAGCATCTTTACCCAATATGGTGGTGCGGCAACCAACACAGGTTCAATCGAAGCTCAAGTGGCATTATTGACTGAACGTATCCTTGATATCAGTAAGCATTTACAACAAAATAAAAAAGATTTCTCTAGCCAGAAAGGTCTTATTCATTTGGTAGGCGAACGTAAAAGTTTGTTGAGCTATATGCAAAAGAATGACCTAATGGGTTATCGTGCGCTAATCGAAAAATTAGGTTTAAGAAAATAAGCCGCTTCC